>NZ_JBEEVJ010000011.1:0-140234 GCF_040139785.1 Proteus genomosp. 6
GAGCGGGAAACGAGACTCGAACTCGCGACCCCAACCTTGGCAAGGTTGTGCTCTACCAACTGAGCTATTCCCGCATTACCGAACTTGCTGATTTACTTATTTATTTCTGTAAACCGTTGTGCCTTTCGATGCGTTGCATTCTACTGATTTCCTGAATCTAGTCAACACTATATTTGCATCTTTTTGACTGTTCGGTGAATTTTCAGTCATTTCGATCAACCTTCGCGCAAATCTGACCACGCAGCGCTCAAATATTGAAACATTGACCAGAAAGTCAGCACTGTTGCGATATATAATAAAGCGAATCCAAACCATTCTGCTTCAACAGTAGGACGCCATAATAACACAACAAGCGATCCCATTTGTGCGGTCGTCTTCACTTTTCCTATCCAAGAAACTGCAACACTGTTACGTTTCCCTAATTCAGCCATCCATTCTCTTAATGAAGAAATAATAATTTCACGAGCAATCATTGTTGCTGCAGGTAAGGTTATCCACCACTCATGATAGTACTCAGTAATTAAAACAAGTGCTGTTGCAACCATTACTTTATCCGCTACTGGATCAAGAAAAGCTCCGAAGCGGGTAGTTTGTTTCCATCTACGTGCTAAAAAACCATCAAACCAGTCTGTTGCAGCTGCTACCATAAAAATAATAGCGCAAACTAATGGAGCATCTTTGAATGGTAAATAAAACACCAAAACAAAGAATGGGATTAGAGCGACACGAAATAGAGTTAGCCAAGTTGGGATATTTAGTTGCATAGCGTTCTACACGACCTAGAAAAGTGAGAGTTATTAATATGGTGCATCAATACACTTAGTGTTTCAACGCATTAAAAATTTTTTCTGCTAATGCCGTCGAAATTGTGGGGACTTTTGCAATTTCTTCAACACTTGCATCTCGTAAAGCTTGTAGCCCTCCCATATATTTCAACAACATTTGACGACGTTTGGGCCCTACGCCTTCAATAGACTCCAGCGAACTGGTATTTTTTACTTTTGCTCTACGTTGACGATGTCCCGTTATTGCATGACGATGGGATTCATCACGAATATGTTGGATCAAATGTAACGCAGGTGAATCAGAAGGTAACGCCATTCCTTCACCTTCAGGCACAAAAAACAAAGTTTCAAGCCCTGCTTTACGATCACTTCCTTTTGCGACACCAATTAATTTCGGGTGTGATTTGTCCCAATCAACATTAAGAGAATCAAATACCTCTATTGCTTGTGCTAATTGCCCTTTACCACCATCGATAAAGATAACATCTGGAACCTTACTGTCTTCTAATGATTTACCATAACGTCGAGTAAGCACTTGATTCATCGCCGCATAATCATCACCAGGAGTAATACCACTAATATTATAGCGCCTATATTCAGATTTTAATGGGCCATTCATGTCAAATACTACACATGAAGCCACAGTTTGCTCTCCCATAGTGTGACTAATATCAAAACATTCCATTCGTTTTATCTCTTTCATATCAAGAAGAGACATCAAAGAGGTATAACGCTGTGAAATTGTCGATTGCTCGACTTGTTTTGAAGCCAATGCCGTTGCCGCATTTGTTCTAGCTAATTTCAAATAGCGCGCCCTATCACCACGCGGTTTTGTTTGAATTTGAATTTTTCGACCTGCAATTGAAGATATAGATTCAGAAAGAATGGCTTTATCTTCTAAATCAAAATCGAGCAAAATTTCACTTGGTAAAGTACGAATTGCACTGCCTTGTAAATAAAATTGACCAATAAAAGTCTGAACAACTTCATCGATTGAGGTATTTGCAGGAACTTTAGGAAAATAACTCCGACTACCTAACACTTTACCTTGACGGAAAAAGAGAACATAAACACAAGCAATCGCACCATTAAAAGCAACACTGATCACATCAAGATCATCCCCAATATTGGCAACAAATTGTTTTTCTGTTACTTGCCTTACCGCTTGAATTTGATCACGAATGCGAGCGGCCTCTTCAAAACGTAATTCTTGGCTAGCTCCTTCCATACGTTTAACCAATCCATCAATAACTTGCGTATCATCACCTGAAAGAAAAAGTCGCACATAATTAACTTGTTGGGCATATTCTTCATCAGAAACATAACCTTTTACGCAAGGTGCAAGGCAACGCCCAATTTGATATTGCAAACAAGGTCTTGAACGATTGCGATAAACACTGTCTTCGCATTGACGAATAGGAAACAATTTTTGCATTAATGCTAAGGTTTCTCTCACTGCAAAGGAGTTAGGAAAAGGTCCAAAATATTCCCCTTTCGCATGTTTTGCGCCACGGTAGCTAGCAAGTCTGGGGTGTTTATCACCGCTTAAATAGATATAAGGATAGGATTTATCATCTCGCAACAACACATTATAGCGAGGCTGATAACGCTGAATGTAGCTGTGTTCAAGCAATAAAGCTTCCGTTTCTGTATGGGTGATCGTGACATCAATATTTGCAATGCACTTCACTAAAGCTTCAGTTTTACGGCTATTTACCTGTGTACGAAAATAGCTTGAAAGCCTTTTTTTCAGATCTTTAGCTTTGCCGACATAGATTACTGTGTCTGTTGCATCATACATCCGATACACACCTGGTTTATCTGTGACTCGGCTTAAGAATGCTTTGGCGTCAAATTTGTCTTCCACTTTGTAAATGACTCTCTATCTCAATTAACCCATAACGTATTGCTATATGTGTTAATTCTACATCACCTGAAATTTTAAGTTTACTAAACATTCGGTAACGATAGCTATTTACTGTTTTTGTATTAATATTCAACTCACTTGCGATTTGTGTGATTTTCTTCCCTCTAATGATCATCGACATAATCTGCAATTCTCGTTCAGACAGATGATGTAAAGGATTTAATTCTTGCTGTAATTTTGTTAGTGCGATTTCCATCGCTAACTCTTGGCTTATATACCGTTGACCGATACAAACCTGTCGGATAGCTTGCAGAATATTTTCACAAGAAGTATCAGCTACAATAAAACCTTCAATACCCAATTGAAGAAGTGTTATTGATAATATTGAATCTGTTTTTGGTGAAATAACAATAATTTTAATTGATAAAGATGATCGCTTTATTCTTTTTATAGAATCAATTAATGAGACTGAAGGTGCTGAATAAATAATAATAAGATTAACTGAAAATTGTCGGCAATAACGAAATGCATCATTTTCATTATTCACCACCTTTCGGATATTAATTTTTTTAATCTGGCTAAGAAGTGTTTTTATTCCCAAGCTAAATATTTCAACTCGACTTATTATCAATGTATTTATCAATAACTTTTTCCTTTTAAATTACACCATAACAAAGAACATTAAATCAATTCTTCACAGGCGTGAATACAAACATCATACTATAATAAGAAAATAGCAACCCAGCGCTTCCTTTATATTACATTAATATTTATTTAATGAAATAAAATAATAAAAAAGACTCATGTAGAAAAGAGTCTTTAAAAAATCAAAAAATATAAAAAACTAATAAATGAAATTTTATTTATTGAACATGTTCATAATATCTTGTTCTGTTAGCATGGGTGTTTTTTCTACAAAATTATAATAATTAGGTTTGCTATCTATATAAATTTGCATTGTCAGTTTACTTTCTTTTGCATCGGGGAATAATCCTGCTGATACATAGTAAGTATGGGTTTCTTTTAGATGATAAAAAAGATGAGAACCACAATGCTTACAAAATGCTCGTTCTCCCCATAAAGATGAATCATAACGTGTTATATTTTCTTCACCTTCAATCTTCAAATCTGATTTACAATCAATTGAAAAACCAGGGCCACCATTCCAACGCAAACACATACTGCAATGACAAACGCTGAGTGCAGAGATATCTTGCGCTGTCGATAGCTTAACCTTGCCACATAAACATTGACCTTGATGCATTGATACTCTCCTCTTCTTTAGATCATGAAATCATGCATTAATCACTTAAGATTATATGCATGATTTAATTTCAAAGATCAATAAAACGCACATGTAAAAAACGTCTATACTTTTGTATTTTCTCTTTGCTTTTTAGGTGGCAATGGTGAGAAATACCCAATTAATAAAATCAGTATTGCAACACCAATGAAGGCCAATGCTCTGAGCAACCCACTACTTAATGATGTATCAATTAGGAAAAGTTTAGCGATAACTACGGCCAACAGTACGCCACCAATAAACCATTGTGAACGTAACTTCTTACGTGTCGCCATCACCATAGTCACTAACGCAGTAATTGCCCAAATAATGGCTAATACTGTTTGGATAACTTTGGAATTAATTATTGCATAACTCGACCAATCAATATCTGTTGCAAAGACTAGTCCTCTTAATAAAATACCGTTTGCCCACCAGAAAATCATAGCTGGAATAATGTAATTAAATATAATCAAGTTATTTTTCAATAATATTTTATATTTAGGTGACTGTTTTATTACTAATATAAATTTATAGCCAACCCATATTCCAATAACTCCCATTAGATCCATTAAGTTAAATAATGGAATAAATTTAACTCCACTTTCAGTGCCGTCATTAAAGTTTGCAAAGATTAAAGAAAGTGCCAGTAAACCTAAAACAGGAAAAGTGACTACCCAATAAGCATTTTGGTACTCTTTTATCCAATCAACTTTCATTGCTAGTATATAGCTTATTGCAATAAATAAACTTATAACAAAAATTACGCTTGCAAAATGTAAACTCACATAAAGGTACGTAACATCCATTAACCAAATAATTTCAGTAAATAAGAATAGAACAATAAAGATAAGGTGCATACTGTGGATCAATGCTTTATTTATCCTTTGTTTCGGCAATAACGTATTTACCTTAAGCAAGTAAAAACCACTCGCAAAAACTGCTATCCAGATAATCGCACTTAACCAATTATCAATTAACGAGCCTGCAAGATAGATGTACACCAACATAATAAGCGCTGACATCGGCCATAATAAAATAGAACAACTAGCCAACTCAGAAAATTGGGCTTTCTTCCCAGCAAAGAACATGCCCCAACAGCTAATAAGAATAAAAGCAAAGGTAATGGATTTTACTTCTGGAGAAAGCCAATGTTCGCCATATTCTTGTAGAAGTAAAACGCTATATCCCCAACTTACAGCAGAAATAAATAGTGTTACATATCCAATAGTTCGATTATCAAGATTAATAAATTGTGCTCGATACCACAGTACTGCGACGGCAAATACAACGATGACTTGTGTTACAAGCATTAGCCAATCGCCTAGCGAGATAACAGGCATGTTAAATAATAAAACAGAGGAAACCGCAACTAAAATAGTCCCTGCAATCGCAGGTTTCTTTTGCTGCTGTAAAACAGAAAATGCGAGGATCATTACCCCTTCAATTGCCCATACAATCGATGTCCATTCAGCAGAGAATGCAAATGGTACGGCTAAAGTAGCAAAGGTGACAGATAGCATAAAGAAGGCAATTGCCAGTAATTTGCCCTCTTCACGATAACGCTTAAGTGCAAACCAACTTAGTGCGAAATAAGCTAATCCATAAAGTGATGAAGCAATAGCAACACCATATGGCCATTCAGAAGCTAATCGATGTTGGAAGATAAAACCAATTAATGGCGTACCAAATAGTAATGTGGCATCAAAAGGAATATTAAGTTTCAGTTTATTTTTTAATGTTGAAAGTTCCGTTGCAACACCAAAAATCAACCAATTTGCAATTAAAAATAGCTGGCAAGGTAAATAATCAGCATGAGTGTAATTTGGTATTGCCCATATAAAAGCAATACCAAAAGTAAATGCAAAACCAATAAGATTTAATAAACGCCAAACTTGCCAATGGCTGATAATAAGAATACCAATTGAAAGAATAAGATAATAGCTAAACAATGCAACATAATTGCCACTACCCGTAGACAATAATACAGGTGCTAAATAACCACCAAGTGAAGCTAATATAGCTAAACTAATAGCCCGATGAATAACTGCCAAACTTACACTAACCAAACAGATAAACACCATAATAGCGAGAGCAATGCTAATAGGAATAAAATCATAAATTTTAGTCGCAGCAAAAATAGTAATGTAAAACCCACCAATGCCGCCACCTTGCAAAATTAATGCATATATCAGGTTTTTCTTTCTAAGCCACCAGCCAATACCTAATAACGCTAAGCATCCTGTTCCCGCCATCATTAAACGTGTTGATGCTGAGACAAGCTCATTCTCAATACTATATTTAAGTAAATAAGACAGACCAAAAAAGAGTAATAACATCCCTATTTTAGCCAGCGGATTTCCTGTTACTACCCAATTCCAAATAAGCCCCAAGATCGATTTCTGTTGACGTTTTGGACGAGGGTTTAAATTAGGTCTATATTGCGATGCAGGTCTATTTGCTTGAGGTGTAGCATTTCCTAAATTACCTGTTTCAGATCCTGCAAGGCTTGCACTTGCCATATTAGCTCTATTTTCGGCAAGCAGATCTGATGTTGATTTAACAGATGTTTGTTTTGCCTCTTGTTGGTAATGATGGGCAAAACGACTTGTTGCTATCTTAGGTTGATAAGGCTCAGCTCCTTTAGGTGTAGGGGCTGTTGATATTTCTGGCTGATCAGGTTGTTTGTTTTCAAAGTTAATATTATTAACCATAGAAGATTGAACAATTGGATTTTCTTCTTTAGGAGAAACTTTATTAAATGCTGTTTCTTGTGATGCTTGTGCATATTGAGATACAGGCGCGTCTTTATTTTCCGCCTGATTTTTCACATGTTCTGTTGTGTTAATAGGTTCAACTGTTTTAGGTTGATAAGTTGAAGCAGTTGAAATCGTTGATTGAGGCTCTTTTTTTATATCACAAGAGAAATCCTTAACTTCGCTTTTCTGAGCGTCAAGCTCTGTGCGAATATCCGCAGCGTTATCTTTACTTAATAACTTAAATAATTTCTCTTGTTGTTTAGTAAGTTTTTCTTCAAGCTGTTTAATTCGATGTAACAATGAGTTGCTATTTGTATAAGCGTGATATTGCCAATACAAAGATACCACGACAAATATTGTAACGATAAGCACCAAAAAGTCATCCATAAACCTAATCCTTTTGCGTTAAGCATCACATGCTTTTAATCTCTTAACCTTAGTTATACTTTAATTTTCACAGATTTATCTTAGTTTATTCCTAAATAACCTATTTCGAGAACTCTTGATTTAAACCTAGCACATAATTTCGAAAAAAAGGTATGATCGGCAACCTATCTTAATCTTCCATTTATATCGCAAAACACACTCATAATATGAAATTAAATGACGAATTAACTAATGCTATCGCTTCTGTAACAGAAGCCGCAGCTATTGCAGCAATGCCTTGGATTGGAAAACAAAATAAAAATGCAGCAGATGATGCTGCTGTCAGTGCTATGCGTGAACGTTTGAATAACCTGAATATCAATGGTGAAATAGTCATTGGTGAAGGTGAAATAGATGAAGCACCTATGCTCTATATTGGCGAAAAAGTAGGTAATGGGAAAGGCGATAAAATAGAAATCGCGGTTGATCCAATTGACGGTACTCGCATGGTCGCTACGGGTGAAAATAATTCCCTAGCCATTTTAGCCGCAGGCTTTGAAGGCAGTTTTTTACAAGCTCCCGACATGTATATGGAAAAATTAATTGTGGGTAAGCAAGCTGCTGGTGTGATTGATCTTAACCATTGCCTTGAATATAACCTTGATGCGATTGCACAAACATTAAATAAATCTATTGAGCAGTTAACTCTCGCTATTTTAGATAAACCGCGTCACCACGATATTATTAACGATCTACGCGCTAAAGGTATTAATGTTATTACACTACCTGATGGTGATGTTCTAGCCTCTTTATATGCCACAATGCCTAATAACAGTATTGATGTTATGTATGGTATTGGTGGAGCACCTGAAGGCGTAATTAGTGCAGCTATCGCTAAGGCATTAGGTGGTGATATGCAAGCACGTTTAATTACTCGTGATATTGCAAAAGGAAATAGTGCAGAAAATAGAGAATATGCCGTTTCTGAAATTGCTCGTTGTCATAAAATGGGTACTGATGTAAATATTAAATTGTCATTAGACACATTAGTACGTAACCAAGATGTTATGTTTGCCGCAACCGCGATTACCAAAGGTGATTTCTTATCTGGTGTTAATCAACAAGCTCAATATCTACAAACACATTCTTTAGTAATTAATGGTTCAACACACTCATTACGTTATATTGAAAATTATCATTTACGTTAATGCTTAAATTTGTCTTCGTTTCCTTGAGACACAAAAAAGCGGCACCTTATTAAGATGCCGCTAAATTTACTTCAAGGGGTATATTTATTGTTATTTATTCACTTCAGATTTAAGCCAACAAATTGGCTGGATTCTCAACACATAATTTTTTGATAATAGATTTATCAATGCCACGTTGAGCCAATAATGAAAGGAATACATTAGGAACAAATCCCCAGCCATTCCCCCCATTTTTCGCCCACATCTGTTTTAAAAACACATCATGGCTTAATACAATTTGGCTACCATAACCTCGTTCAATTAAAGTTGCGACAGCTTCTACGGTATCCATAACACTTGGTGCCGCACCCTCTTTAGGGAAAGAGATATCCAGACCAATCATATCAAATTCAAGCCAAACACCGCGATCTAACATTTTGCATTGATAATCAATATCTTTACCTGATGGATCAGAATGTGCCAATGAAATCTTAGCGGGATTACATCCCATTTCTGTTAATAGAATATCTAAAACTTCATCACCACGACGTTGCCAACCTGGCATATGAATATTCATCGAAGCATGAGGATTACTGTTTTGTGCAATAGCGGCGGCACGTAGGCTATTTTTCTCACCATCTGTAAAGAATGGAGAAACACCAATTTCACCAATCATACCTGCACGAATATCAGTACCATCAATACCTACATTCAATTCATCATCAATGATTTTTGCCATTGCATCAATATCATCAGCCAGCCGTTCTCCTTCAAACTTTTCAATATAAAGTCCTGAAGAAGCTACAACATTAATACCTGTTATTTCTGCAACTTGTCTTAGTTTTCTAATATCACGTCCAATGGATGAAGAGCCTGTTGCATCAACAATTGTTCTTCCACCTAACTCTTTGAAGTTATTTAATTCAAAAATAACATCTTCGATTGGTTTTTTATCCATATTATCGCAACAACAATATGGATCGTATTTAAGTCCCCACTGAATATCTGCACTCACTTTTTTATCAACTAACACATGCGAGAATTCATAAAAAGGTTCATCAACAACACCTGAGAGATCATTAAAGAGGTGTTCATGGGGCAATGTTAGCCCCATATCTTCTTTTTTCACGGGGCCAGTTACGGTTTGAATATAACCTTTCATTACGATACTCCTACGCTTTTGCTGACTTAGTCGCTCTGAATTCAGGAATTGTTGTTACAATTGCACCCACTAACGCAAATAATGTACCGATGATTGTCACTAAATAAACGGTATTGCCCAATGAAGGTAATAACAAGTCAATTAATACAGAACCTAACAATTGACCCGCTGTTGAAGCAACACCTAACATCAGTAAGCCTAAACCACGTACTAAAATAGCCATTAATGCGATAGACATAAGCCCTAAAGGACCACCTAAATACATCCACCAAGTACCGGGTAATTCAAGAGTGATATGACCTAATGCCATACGAACAATAAGAGCAATCGTTAAAACAGTGAAGCCAACAATAAAGTTCCAAGTGATAGACACCATCATAGAACCTGTTGCTTCTGCAACTTTTGAGTTACCTGCTGGCTGCCAACCGGCTAATAAACCCGCAAGGAAAGGTAAGATTGCTAAATAAATAAATGAGGTTGAGTGCCATTGCGGAGAAACTACAAATAAAGTCGCAACAACAGCTAACACAGCTCCTAATACACGATATGGTGTGAAATATTTTTTCTCATCAACACCAACACCAAAGCGGTCACATAATAAGCCTGATAATAAAAGTGCTGAAATTAATGCTGTTTGGAATGTTGCAATCCCTAATGCACTCGCAGAAGCCCCTTCAGAGAAAACAACCATTGCACCACAAAGACCCGCAAACCAGTTCCATAATGGAATTTTGCGCGTTTTAATTAAACTAGGGATTGAAGCAAATTGCTGGCGATACTGTTTTTTCGACATAATGATAAAAAACATCACCACTAAACCACTGGCAAAAGAGATAACTGCACTGGCGTTACCATCTTTTAAAACATGCCCTAACTGCCCATTCACCGCAGACTGCATTGGTGATAGCATACCTGCTAACACAGTTGCTAACATCAGCAATGGTGTTGATAAATTTTTTGTACTCATAAGATGTTCCTTTTGGATTATTGGCTATGAGTGATTTCTTTTTTTATTTTTCAAGTAATCGGTTTTTTATTAGCGCAGAGCAGCAACTCTGCGCTTTTTTACTTTTTATGACAGTTATTCTTAATTCAAATTAACGAGCGATTTGTTTAAGAATGTTGACCCACATATCGGCATAATGCGGCCATGCTAAAAATTCTTTACTTCCCCAGTGAGGAGAACAGTCACTCATAAAGCAGCCTGTTTTTCCTTTTTCAAACTGACCAAATACCAGTAATGGATCTTCGCCAATATTTAATACAGTTTCTGTATTCTCTTTAGCTGAAACTTTGTTATAGCCAAGGAACATTGGCCATTCACCAAAACCTTTTACGGATGCATGCTCTGCATTAACCGCACTTGCAAATACACCTTCTGGCGCTTCAACACGATCGTCGCCATCCAGCATTTCAACAGGCAGAACTTCTGCAAGTAATGTATTTTTGTAGTTTGCTTTAGCTTCAATACCCATAAATGACAAGTAACCACCAATCATTAATAAACCACCGCCATTAACCACAAACTCTTTAATTAACCCTAATGCGTTAGGGATAACTTTCATGTTATAGAAAGTATCGTTTTGCAGAAGGAACGTATTTGCACCAATATCACTAATAACAATGACATCGTATTTAGCTAATGCTTCAGCCGTTTGAGGGAATGCAACCTGAACGGTATGAGCTGGCATATAATCAACTTCAACACCCTTTTCTCTTAAGCAACTTAATAAGAACGTTGAACCTTCTTCATATTTGCTGGAAGTGAAACTGTCGTAGCCTTTGGAGTGGATCATATGAATGTGCCATGACTCACCAATAAATAAGATTTTCATTTTTATTCCTCTTTCAAAAAAGATTATTTATTCAGGGGATTGGGTGACAATCTGTGAATATGTTGTTTGATTGATGCGATGCATGACATTAATATCTTCAGGCATTTCTGAAGCATTACTCGTCTCAACAGCTAATGATGAAAAAGCTGATGCATAGCGTAACGCATAAGAAAACTGCTTTCCTTTTGCCAATGAGGCAGCGAGTGCTCCATTAAAAGCATCACCTGCCCCTGCTGTATTTTTTACAACTGCCGGATATGCCGGCGAATAAATATACTTATATCCGTCATAAGCTAACGAACCTTTACTACCCAGCGTAATAACCACCTTATTTACGCCTTGCTGATAAATAGAAACTGCA
This sequence comes from Proteus genomosp. 6, assembly GCF_040139785.1. NCBI lineage: Bacteria > Pseudomonadati > Pseudomonadota > Gammaproteobacteria > Enterobacterales > Morganellaceae > Proteus > Proteus genomosp. 6. The sequence continues at coordinate 11,605 of NZ_JBEEVJ010000011.1, forward strand.
GCATTTTTTGCAGATTCTAAATCAAGTACTTCTATCCCAGATAATAAACTTGCTTCCGTTTCATTAGGTGTTAAAACATCTATCATTGGAAGTAATTCATTAACTATTTTGTTATAAGGTGCTGGGTTAAGAATAATAGGAATATTATTTTCGTTTCCAATAGCAATAATTTCTTTTAATGCTTCAATATTCGTTTCTAATTGAATTAAAATTATATCCGCGTCAATAATTTTATCTTTCTGTATTTTTACTTCATCAGCAGAAATATCCATATTAGAACCCGAGTAAATAGAAATAATATTCTCTCCACTCTCCTCCGATACAAAAATAGACGCTGTTCCTGTTTGATAATTTTCAGTTTGATATATCGTTGACGTTTTTATTCTTGATGACGATATAAAATTAACTGCATAATCACTAAATTGATCAGTACCTATCTTCGTAATAAAATGTACTTGTGCATCAGCATAACTCGCCGCCAATGCTTGGTTACAGCCTTTACCTCCTGGTGAGAAGATAAATTTATTCGATAATAAGGATTCCCCGGCTTCTGGCAATCTAGGAAGATAACTAATCATATCAACATTAAATGAGCCCAGTACGCACACCTTATTTATTGCAGTCTTGTTTGCTAAATCGTTTTTATCAATTTGATCATTACATTCTAGAAATTGTATAATTTCTTTCTTAGCGACTTTATCTAATGTCTCAAATTCTATAAAAGCACCACCATGGCATCTTTTTATAATTCCTTTTTCTGCTAGTGTATTTAAATCTGATCGTATTGTTTCTTTGGTAACATCAAGTTCTTTGGCCAAAACAGAAACTTTTACTGCACCATTACCTTTAATCAGATTAATTATTTTTTTATGACGTTCTGCTTTCATTTAATGTTACCTCTATGGCAACAACTTTAGTTTATTAGTTGTTATGGGATTGTGATTACAATCATATGTTATTTATTAAAAGCAAAAAAAAGCAGAAATACAAAAATAAAAAACAAAAAGAAACAGAAATAAACAATGATAATCGTAAGATTATTTAATAAGTAAATTTAGAATTTATTTATTTTTCAGACAAAGTAAATCTACATATAACGTCATTCCAATCTATTTACCATAAATAAATTTAATTTTATAAATAAGGCATTACAGAAAAATAATTTTATATTTCTGTAAAATATCCGTAATAATGCTTAAATAAAATACAATCTAATTGAATCGAGCAATGCATTAATTATTTTTATCATCGCGGATTTTTAAAACGCATTTGCCATAAAGAAATTCTAATCATTAAATACCAAAGAAAACGATACCCTTTTACCAAAGAACATAAATCACTTAAGTAATGCAAAAGTAATGCTTAAAACATCTTCTATTTTTGTCTTTTCATTTTTGTGATCGAGATATCATTCAATACGTTTACAACACCCTTTTCATAAATAAAATATTGATTATTTATTTCAATCTTTCATTTTATGCACCATTTTTACAGAGAGCTGGCTATTTATCTTTGTCTATATTGCACATCGATTGGTCAAGCTTTGATCTAATTTTGTAAATAAGGAAGGCTTTCTATACGTTTTATCCATTGTTTATAATAATTATTTATATTGTTGAACATCTTTTAATCGGATAATAAATCATAAAAACAAAAATTATTGATACTTAACACCGAAAACAACGCAGTTAAAGTGATTTAATTCTAGCTGTTTTTGTAAAACAACCTTTTCATCAGAAACATTCTGACATACTTCTTTTCTGGTACTTACCTCGTTTCATGCCTAACTTTATTACTAACAGGAAAAACATCAGTGTTCATAGACAAGAAGTACAACGTAAAATAAGGATATATTAATGAAAATAAAATCACTTATCGCAATCTCATTATTAAGCGCTAGTTTTTCTCTTTTTGCCGCAGAGAGTTCGACATCAACTGCCAATATTCAAACTCAAGGAGTTATTCAGGCTCAAAAAGAACTGAATGACTATGAGAAAGTCATGATAGAAAAAGTTTGGATAACGACTGATGCTATCGATGAAAAAGGAAATAAAACTGTGGCCGATAATCCTCAAGTCAGCAACTATTTTGGACTTGCTGAGTATTACCCTAATGGCACTTTTATTATGTTTACACCGGAAGGTAAACAGAAAATGCAAGGTGATTGGTCAATGTCAGATGATGGCAAAATACGTACCTTAGTTGCCAAAGATACTGAGGGTAAAACATTATTCACCCGAGATGTAGAAAATATCACGGTTAAAAATGATGAATATACCTATCGTATTTATCCAAATGCTGATGATCGTAATACCTATTTCGATATTATCCATCACGTTAAAAAATAAATTTAGTACGTTGTTTTACCTGCAAATTAATCCTACTCAATAAGTAAAAAGGGTTACTTATAAAAATAAGTAACCCTCACTTTACTTTATAACCGACTTATCATTTCGCCGAAATAATCGGATAATTAAAGTATGGTCTGAGATTGCCCTTCAATCCAATAAATCACTTCATGCGCTTCTTCTGGTGTTGGTACTTCCAATTTACTCAACATGCGTTCCATTACTTTAACTGGCACGGCTTCGTTTCTTGCATTATTTTGCCTCTGCCACTGCACATAAGGGACTTCAATATAAACCAATCTAATTTTCGCATTATAACGATAAAACAAAGAGATAAGTTGATCTCGCATTTTTCTTGTAATATTGGTGGCATTCCAAACAAAAGGTTTATGCTCTCGTAAATAAAGACGGGCTTGTTCTTTTGCTTGCTGTACTATCCAACCATTAGCATCTCTGTTATCAGGCTTAATATTATGCTGACGACGGAGATCATCTAAACTCACAATCGGAAGATCTGCACAATGTTGGCGAATAAAAGTATCTTTTCCCATACCTGGTAATCCACATAACACCGTAACTTCACTTCCTTTTTCAGGGTAAGGCTCATAATTGCAATCCGTACTATTTTCTGTATAAAAATAGTGAAAGCGAGCATCATCTGAAGGAAATGGAGCAACCTTACGCCAACAATTTAGCTCTTCACAATAAAGCGCAAATAACACAATTTTATCAAAAAGGGCTTGTTTATCTTCACAATCTCGCCCTAAAACATCAGCTTTAGCTAATAATGCCAACAAATAGCAATCTACTCTTAATGATGCAGCAAGCAGCGCTTTTTTAGGATCAGGCTTATCCATCACCCACAACGGCAGCCCATGAAAGCGAACTAAAGCCGCGATCTGCTCTCTATCAGCAAAGCTTAAAGGTACTTTTTCATACAGAAAAAGACGTGTTGTTAATTCCCCTTTACGTGCATGACCCGGTGAAACAATACGCCCCTCTTCTTCGCGTGTTGTAGATCGTTTTTCCACATCATGAAGTAGTGCCGAGATCCATAAAATTTGCTGTTCTCTTTCAGTTAAAGTCTTATATTCTGGCAATGATTTAACTGAATTGATTACTCTTTGTGTATGTATCGCCACATCACCTTCTGCATGATGAATAGGATCTTGCATAACACCAGCCATATCACTAATTTCGTCATACAATCCACAGAGATGTTCCCATGACATTTCAGTGTGTAATTTCTTATGAAGCATCATTGAGACTCCTGTGTTTTTTCCCAAATTAAAGAGGCTCGTCGCCAATTTTTTTTCCAATGAACATCTGTTTTAACGTGATCTTTTCTAACATATTTAAAAACACGATGTGAAAAATCATCTAAAGAAAATGATTGTGCATCTCGTGTAACAATACCTTCCATTGGGCTTGGTTTTTGCGTTAAAACATCATGTGATTGAAAGAAACTTGCCTGTTTCGCTTGTGAAACAATCATATTTTCAAAATCAGTTTTATCCTGACATTTAGGCAGTTTAATTTCTGGCACAGTTGGAAAATCAAACAGAGAAGCATAAAACTGCACTTCTTCCCAACTTAGCCATTTATCTTTATAACGAACCGCAAACACATAAAAATATTCTTCTAGGTGTGCATATTCAATAGAATGAATGGCATATAGATTCTCGCCGAAAATATCTAACTCACCTAAATCATTTTTCATCAATTGCCAACGTTGGCGCAATTGAGATGTCCACGCTGATTGTGTTGGGGTTGCATGCGAGCGTGCAAAAACACCCATTTTATTCAGGCAATTATTTTCTCCATCCAGTTTTTCTGTATGGATAAGTTGTTTTATCTTGCAAATATCCTGCCACCATTGTGCATTTATACGATCGTCGTTTGTTGTGCCTGGTGAAAAAGGATAGTGATAAGTTCTATCATATTTTTGTGATTGATTATTCATTATTTAATACTCATCAAGTAACAGAAGTCCTACCAAATTTAAAAAGAAATTCAGTAAGTTGATTTTTCTGTATTGCACTATTCCTTCAGTGCCTTAATGTGTATTACATAACAACGACCTAAATAATCAAAAGAGAGGGGAAAATAAATTTAGACAGATATTACCTATAACTTTCCAAAAGAGCTAGACAATTAATATACATTTTTATTTGTATTTTTTCTAATTAGTCTTACGCTTGAAATAACTTAAAGATAAATATCACTGTGGATATGGAAAAATATTTTCAGAGTTAATCAGATTTTCAGGAAAAATAAGTGGATTATCTGAAATAAATGGCATATCTAATTTTCGACTACCCGTGGAAATAGAAACCCCAGCTTTTAACCATGCAGTAGCAACTAGCTCAGTGCAATAAACACCCTGTCCTGGGTAAATACTAAATTTTTCACCAACTCGTTCTAATGCAGTTTGCACCGCAATATTTCTAGCTTCTTCACTTCCTTTCACTTGGTAAAAACGAACTGAATTCGGCTTTGCTCGACTAATGAAAAATTCAAGACTATCCACAGTAACGCCATCTTTTATATTGCTATGTTCACTGGGTGTAGAATGGATCACTTGAACACCGTAATCAGAGATCCACAGCAAACCTACATGGCTAAACCCACTTTTATCAACTTGTTTAATTATCTCACTAATAACTTCATCCCCATCCCGAAAGACTAAATCACCATTTTTTAAGTCATGAGGCAAAGCGAGTGCATAAAATGCACCCGCTAAGAATAAAGCTACAATATTAAATATGCGAACAATCACTTGAAAGCAACTTTCCATTTACCATCAACATTAATCATTTCTTGTGCTTTTGTTTTTTCTACACCATCTTTTAAGACAGTTTTTAATGTCACTATTGCGCTCTTTTTATCTTCGCTATATTCAACACTAACAATTTCAACCTTGCTTAAACCACCCTGCTCTTTAACTTGTTTCCCTGTTTCCGCAACAATCATCTTAAACTTGCTATTAAATTGCTCTGCTCTTGGATCTTTTTCCATTTCGCCTAAGTGGATTAATGATACTGCTTTATCTCCATTTCCTTCTGCAATTGCTTCAACGAATGCAACGGCAGCCTGTCCTGGATCATCTGTTTTATCACCACAAGCTGATAACACCATAACTGTAAATATTAAAAACAGAGAACCCACAATTTTCTTTAACATAATTCGCCATCACCATAAAAGTTATTTTAACTAAAAGAAATCTTATATAAAATATTTCCTATATTAAGATATAAGACAGTAAATGCATTATTTAAAATTAATTCAATAAAGAGAGATAACTTACCTTTCCTACCAATAAATTATACGTGATAAAAGTAAGTTTAGGCATATTTTTATATCATTCACTATTTTCAGATAGAGATTAAATGAAACTAAATTAGTTTTGCCGCATATCATAAAAAGAGTAATTTTAATTTGCACAAGAAACCTACTCGTTACATAATGAAAATATCTTATATATTTACCCTTTATAATCAATAAATAAAGAAAAAACATCTCTACTTTAGCTTTTTGCTTTCTTTTTAAGAATATAATTAGGAGCAAATATTAATAATATTGAGTATTAATATTTTTTCGATAACATTAGAATAAAATTATTCTCTATTTATTGTCGAAACTACTTTAATATTTGCTAAATATAATACTTTTTGCCTTAATTTATCTAATTAACAAGCATCATTTAAACTAATATCTCATGAGAAATATCAATTTAATATTACAAATAACAATATTACAACAATTAAGTAGACTAAAAAACAATTCTATTTGTTTTCACAATATATCACAGCGTATTATTGCCTAATATTTAGGTCATTTGCTTATAACACATTGCAAAAAAACACAAATAAACACTAGAAAAATTGTGATCGCATACACTTTTTTGCATCATTAATGCTATTTAAGACAAATAGAAACTGCTTTTTTATCAACAAATAGGTAATCTAGCGGTCTGATTTTGATGACCAAACATGAATAGTTAAAAGGATATTTTATGTTTACTTCACAGCTCATGCTGGTCGGTTATGTGTTGTTGGTAAGTCCTTGTGGAAATGATTCTTGTGATGCAGTTCCTGTTACAGAAACAATTTATACTAAAGATGAATGCACAACACGACTTAACTACTTAAAACAAAAAAGACCTGACCTTATTATTTTCTGTGGAGAAGTCTTGAGAGATCCTGAAGTTACTGATGAAAACCCTTACCTCACCCCACCAGATAGTGCAGACGACGTTTTCAAAATTAAGTAACTAATCTATTCCTAGTTTTATAATTAAGATAAAATACAATTTAATTTGTTTTCTTTTTACGATATACTCTTTGTACTTGAATATGTAAGGACACGTATTAGGAGTCACTAATGTCTATTGCGAAACGTACCAAAGATAAACGCATTGCGTTAGGTTTAACACAATCAGAACTTGCTACTTTAGCGAGTACGACACAGCAATCCATAGAACAGCTAGAAAGTGGTAAAACTAAACGCCCCCGTTTTTTACCTGAATTAGCAAAAGCATTAAATTGTGATTTGGCTTGGCTACTCGAAGGTGAAGAACAACCCAATGCAACTTCTGAAATTCCACCAGAGAATGAATGGCAACCGGTGAGTGAATGGGACAGTAATACCCCTTTAGGTGCCGATGAAGTGGAAATTCCCTATTTTAAAAGTATCGAACTCGCGGCGGGTGACGGTTGTTGTACTAACGAAGATCATAATGGATATAAATTGAGATTTTCAAAAAGCACATTACGCCGTTATGGCGCATCTTCTCAAAACGTTATTTGCTTTTCTGTTTATGGCGATAGTATGTCACCTGTTATTCCCAATGGCTCAACAGTCACTGTCGATACAGGTAACACACGTATTGTTGATGGTGGCATTTATGCTATCGAACAAGATGCCTTGTTTAGAATAAAACTGCTCTATCGTCAACCGGGCGGTAAATTGATTATACGTAGTTATAATAAAGACGAATTTCCTGATGAATCAGCAGAAACTGATTCTGTAAAAATTATGGGGCGTATTATCCATTGGTCAGTAATGGCTTGGTAATCAATAAGCAAAGCAACAATTTCATAGTATAGAATTTTCAGTAACAACTTGTCCTTTAGACAATAAAACCGTTTTATCTGCTAGCGCTCTGATTTCACGAGGCTCATGAGTAACCATGATCATCGTTATTTCCTTAGATTTTAAGGAATCAATTAAATCCCAAAGCTGATAACGTGTTTCCCAATCCAAACTCGAAAAAGGTTCGTCCAGTAGTAACAGTTTGGGTTGGCTAATAAGCGCTCTTGCCAATGCAACGCGTTGTTGCTCCCCTCCTGAAATTTGATGAGGATAACGTGTAGCGAGATGTGCAATTCCCATTTGCTCTAATATCGCCTTTTCTCTCTCCTTGCTTCGTTTCTGTTTTGCACCATATTGTGCTAACCATAAATTTTGTGTCACAGTCATAAACGGAAATAAATAAAGCCGTTGATTTAAATATCGACAAGAGCGTAACCATACTGGTTGTTCATTTATATTTTTATCTGCAAGGTAGATATCACCAGTGTATGAAGTATATCCAGCAATCGCATTTAAAAGCGTTGTTTTACCACTTCCAGATGTACCACTTATTCCTAAACATGTTCCTTTTTCTACGTCCAACGAAATATCTTTTAATATACCCGTTGTTAATGAACGAATTTCTAACATGATCTTTTCCTTTCTCGCTGTAAACGATGTAATGCAAATAACAAAGTAATCGCGATAGCGATAAGAACAAGCGCACAACCTATTGCCAGAGTAAAGTCTCCGCTGGCAATATTTAAATAAATTGCCATAGGCAACGTTTCTGTTTTTAACCTTGTTGCACCAGCTAACATTAACGTTGCGCCAAATTCACCTAAAGCTCTAGAAAATGCAATGATGCTTCCACTCATTAAAGCTGGCCAACACAGTGGTATTTCAATCAAGAAAAATGTTTTTGTTGGCGTTAATCCTAAATTTTGTGCCGTTTGAATATAAGCAGGATCGACAGACTTAAAAGCAGAGAGACTATTTCTCATAATAATCGCGCTTGCGACATAAGTTTGAGCAATAATAATACCCAATGGTGAAAAAAGAGAGCGAGATAATTCAGGAAAAACGCCTGTTAAAGGGCCCTGATTTCCTAACAATAATAATAATCCGATACCGATAACTAATGGAGGAGTAACCAAAGGCAAATCTAATAACGCATCAATAAAACGATGTCCTTTAAAAGGAATTCTTGCCATTGCCCATGCGGCAGGTACACCTAGGATAATTGCTAGACATAAAGAAGTTAACGCTGTACTGAGCGACATGCCAATAGCAAAATGGAATTCAGGATCGGTAATAACTTGCCTCAATTCAACATAAGAAAGTTGGCATATCAATGCAATTAGCGATCCTAAGATCAGAAATAACAATAAAAAAAGTGGAATTAATGCCCATCGAAACACGTTATTTCCTTTTTAAGATAGATATTTATTTTGCTGTAATAATGAAAAAAGCCACCAGTGAGTTGGTGGCGAAAAAACACAATTTATGTGAGAAAAAATCTATGGTTTCGAAATTACAGGAAGAAAACCATAATCAGTAAAAGCCTTTATCCCTTCAGCACGAGTAAAATAATCAGCAAGTAATTGTGCTTCTTTCGGATTTGCTGATGTTTTTAAAACAGCAAGTGTTGCCACTTCTTCTGGGCTACCTTCAGGAACTGGAAGCAAAACGAGTTTATCTTGATTTTTCATTGCATCTGCATACCCAATAATGGCGGCATCCACTTCCCCATTGAGTAAATACATAAGCAATTGTTTAATGGTTGCAGTGCGTACAACAACTTTATCACGTAGTTTATCGCCTTGACCTGATGCATCAATAAGTTGCTCGCCACTTTTTCCTAATGCGATAGCTTTAGCATCACCCATACCTAGTTTTAATGAACTATTCGCAAGATCTTCTAGTGTTTTAATATCACCCACTTTATCTTTACGCACAGCAATAACTGGAATATGGCGAACAATAGAATATTGATTAACTACTTGTCCTTCTTTATTTAACTTTTCCACGTAATCTTGTGAACCGGGAAAAAATAAATCCCCCTGCTTAGTTAAATTAAAGCGTGTTAGTATTTGACCTGAACCGCCATATTCAATAGTAACTTTATTTCCTGTCTCTTTTTCAAATACACTCACAACTTGCTCTACTGGTTGTTTTAATCCAGCGCCTGCATAAAGATGAAGCTCTGCTGCAAATGTATTATGGCAAATTAATCCTAATGCTAGCCCTAAACCAGCAAGAAATTGGCGTTTCATAAAAGTGGTGATCCCGACTATCGTTATATAATTTTTTATATAATGAATGATATAAGTATTTAAGGCAAGAGGCTCATATAAAAAAAGATAAAAATGTTAACAACTTATCATTTTTATCTTTTTCTTTATATGTAAGCTTTACAAAATAGACTGATCAAAACAAATGCTTCAAACACTTTATTTTTATCAGAAATAAGTAAAGCTTAAATAGTGGTTTGCCAACAAATCCTCGCTTTCACGAGGATTTTATTACTAATTGTCTAGCTCTAATAATGCCAGCGCTGTGACTTCATCAATCACAATATCAGTGGCGTAACCTCCTTTTATCGCCCCTATTGTCGCCTGAATATTTTCCACACCACCAGCAATAAAAAGTCTCTGTGTTATTTGTCTTAACTGAGCAAGGCTTATTCCCATTATTCTAAGGTCAATATCAGAAACCAAAGGATTGCCTTGCGCATCATAAAAACGTCCACAAATTACGCCAACAGCACCCAAATCACGATATTGAGCCATTTCACTGCTCGTTAAAACCCCCGTTGTAACCAAAGGATTATCATCTAATGTATTACCCACAACAAAAAGGGCTTTATTACACTGATTTAGCGCTGAAAAATTACGCCTAATAATAGGTTCAGCTTGAAGTTCCATTGCTAGGCGCGCACTAGAAACCACCGCAGGCACATGCAAATTAATACTGCACCCTGACAACTTGTTTGCGATTAACGCGGCTGCTTCTGTTGTTTTAAAATCAGGCTGTGGCGCTACTGCACCTATCATTTGTAGTACGGTGATATTTTTTAATGACTTGGGTGGAAGATAATTACCCAATTTATAAATTGTTCGTCCCCAAGCAACACCTAAAATATCATCGTCATTAATTATCTGAGAAAGATACATTGCTCCTGCTTTCGCTAATCTTTCTCTATTCATATTTAAAGTGTGTTGCGATTTATTCTTTTCTTCATCAGGTAAAATAAGCACATTATTAAGATCGAATTTTGCTTTTATTCTGATGGCATAATCAATCGTAGAAAATACTGATGAATCCAAGTTAATATTTACGAATCCTTTTTCTCTAGCTAGATGCAAATATTTCACGACGGTGACTCGAGAAACACCCATAATATTTGCAACTTCACTTTGGCTGAGTCCGTCTTGATAGTAAAGCCACGCAGCATAGAGAACGGGATCATTATCAAATAAACTCGCGTTTTTTAGCGAATTATTATCCATTTTAAACCCCACAAATTTTTATAAATCTTATGACTAATTAGTTTATTTTATATTAGAGATATTATTGAAGGTAAAAATGCCTTTAGCAAAATTAAGCCTTATAACACAAATAGATAGATTTCATTAATCTAATAATAATATCGGCACCCTGATATTTTTCTTTACTACAAGAACCTTATAATACGTAAAAAGCCCTTAATAATGCCGTAAACATTTCATATCGAGAAAGTTTTTTTTGAAAAAACTGTTTTATTTCGCTAAAAATAAAAATATTAGCTTTAAGTTTTAAAAAGTTTTATTTTGATAAAATTAAAATCACCAAACCTTATTGTTGCTATGAAAGATCGAATTAATTTTAAAAGGAAAAACAATGATAATTGCATACTCAACCGCACCAAATGAAACAATCGCTAATGAAATTGCTCACCACCTCATCAATGCAAAACTTGCTGCTTGTGTGAATTTAATACCTCACGTAAAGTCTATTTATCATTGGAATAATGAAATTGTTGAAGATAATGAAATACTTATGATGATAAAATCCGAAAAAAGTAAACAGCAAAACTTAATTGATACTCTTATCGAAATACATCCTTATGATACTCCTGAAGTAATTATAATACCGATTGAAAATGGTTTTAAAGGTTATCTTAATTGGATCTATACCTCCTTGAATTAAAATAACGTTAAATTTTTAACGAGATCTCTTTTCTAATTCTCTTTTTCAAAAAAATGATAATTAATTGTAAATTAAAGCATCTTATATCATCTCAATTATGAGACAAATAACTCGATGTTAATATTAAGCTAAATTTCTTATTTTTAATCATGACAAGTGTTTTAAATACACTTTATAAGTGTAAATATTTTAATTTCAACTGATGATAATCTAGATACTTAATTAAATTTCGAATATAAAAATATTTATTTTATTAATCTGAATATTTTTAAAAAAAGGGAAAATATAGGCAGAATAGCCTTTAATGCTAAATTAATAAGGTTACCAATATCTTATTCTATTTATTCTCTGCTATAATAAATAGGCTTTCTCTAAATTACATGCAAAAAGGAGTGAGTTGTGAAAACAAACAGAGTCGCAAGACGTATTTTAGGTTTACCTTATAATTTGAGTCGGTCTAAAAAGAAAGTGCGTTTTTCCATTATTGCCTCTGCAAACGCAGAAAATATGCCTGCTGAGTTAAAAAATACAGCTAAAATCTGTTTAAAACAGGATTTTAGAAAGAACGCAGAGCACAAGCGTATATATATGAAGTTAACAGATGCTTACCCAGAGTATCTTGCAACTAATTAATATTTTTATATATCAACGCTATTTAATAAATATTTTTACATTTAGTTTGTATACTTAAAATATTTAAAATAGCATATCCCTTACATTACGTAAGGGATATTAGTTTTCTAGGCTAGTTTATTTTTCTATTAGTTATAAAGCTCTTTTCTTATATTTATAAGAGCAACTTCTGCAATTGAAGGCTCAATTTTTTCAGGCAACAGGCTTAATTGAAATGCTCTCTTAATAGTCTTAATAAGAATTTCACTGCGCTCTAATAATTCATTATAACTAAACTGACCTGCCTTAATTACTAATAATTCATCTCTGTTATCACACCAAACCTTCACTTTACCTTCTTGTGCAATCCCTAATGCAATATAGAGTAATCTAAAGGTATGCATCATATTCTTGCTATCATAACTTCTGCCATGATCGATGTTTTGTTGGTAACGAACATCATTACGTTGCTCAACCCACTGCCAATATTCATGATATTGCTTGCGATATGCACTATAACCTTCTTTATTAAAGCTAAGATAACCTTCTAGTTTTGCTGTTTTAGAAATACTACTTAGCAATACATCATTAGCATTTTCTTTTTTTATTATTCCTTGATAAGGCACTTTATCACCATAATAAATTGCATAAGTATCTTGAGCATGAGTAAGTTTTGCTAACCCAACATTCTCTTGTTTCCAACGTCGATTTTCTAACCAAGTATTGATTAATGTTGTTTTTCCATCTTCAATGACATAACAAAAATCAAGAATAGTTTTTAATTTTTTTTCGACCGGATTTACTATTTTTTTGTTTAGTCCCTGAGCTTTCTTAATCTGCCCTTGTGCATAGCGCACAAATGTTTGAACACAAGTTTTAGACAAAAACCATTCTGGTTTTATCAATGACATTAAAGGATGTCGATAAGTAACCATCTGTTCGGGTGAATTAAGTAACTCTAAAATATTAGGATTAGATGCACACAATAGTTCTATAAATCGTCCAAGTTCATAATAGACTATATCATTGGTTTCATTACTTACTTGTGGTGTGTATTCCAACCCATAAAAAAGATCTTTAGGAAGATAAAAGACACCTTTAATATCTGTATCTGATGTTTCCGTTGCAAGATTATGTGAACGACTTCCAGCAATACTTTCAAATAAAAGGTAAGGTTTTATATCTTCAATAGTCAGTTTCATCTAATTTTTTCCTAAACCAATTATTTAAAATATTATTATCGGGTACTGTTCTCTTGGTTAATTGAACATTTGTCTCTTGCCATAAAAAGATCACTAGATGTTGCATTGCATCTGTTGGCACCCAAGTAAAATGTTCATCTTTATCTGATTTAAATTCTACTAGTTCTTTGATGGCTTTTTGTTCTTCGATAGTTAAAATTTTTATCAGCTTATCCAATTCCATAGGCGGAATGCTACTCATTTTCACTGTCCAATAAGCGGATAAAAGAGAGCGTAACATATAGAACCATTTTTTTAATTTTATTGGCTCTGCACTAATCTCATTTTTAGCGTTATTTTCAGGACAATATCCACTCACAACTTTAGCAATTCCTCTGTAATGATGAACAATCACTTTTGGTTGATAATAGAGTTCTGCAAGCTCAAATAACTCTTTTTGAACATTAGGATATTGTTGATAAATTATTGGCGATTGGAGCCACTCTAATAATATACAATTCGATTTGCGTAATAAGTGTAGAGCTTTGGTAATATCCCAAGCGCCTACATCAAACCAACTATTTTCTATCCATTCGAAGGTTTCTTTAGGTTTATCAATAGAAAGATAAGCATTACGAGGCCGTATAAAAATACCCCGAACATCATAATCACTATCTGTTGAGGCAAATCCCCAAGCTCGACTACCACTTTCTGCAACATAAAGTAATTTAACTTGATGCTCTTGCTCTATTTGCGGTAATTTTTTTAATATCTCATTATGCATGATATCCTTATCTCCTATTTTATTAAATTACAACATCATGTAGATGCTCTTGTTTATAATTCGAGTATTAAACAATAATAACGAAGTTAAAAAAAAGTGATCAATTCAATGTAACTAATAATGGATTTTTCTATGAATAACAATAAATTTAAAAGCATTGCTGAAATTAGAAAAGATAACCTGATTTATATTATTGAACGCTACTACAACGGCAAACAAAAATTACTGGCTAATGCATTAGGTGTAGCCCCAAGTATGATCTCCCGTTACCTATCACCAAAAAATTTAAAAAGTCATCGTGAACTCACCGATCCTATGTCACGTAAAATTGAGTATGTGACTAGAATTAGTAAATATTGGATGGATATAGACCATTTAAAAGAAGGTCATACAGAGCCAGAAAAAGAAGAATACATTCCGACCGAGATCGGAAAAATACTCTCAGATAACATCACAACATTTATGTTAAACGATGGAATAAAATCAAGAGTTAAACTCTCTGTTGATTCGGGTCTTGCACAATCAACGGTTAACCGCATTATTAATTGTGAAGCCAGTGCCACCGCTGAAAGTATTGATGCTATTGCTAAGGCAATGGGGCGTCAGGCTTACGAATTATTAATCCCTAAGAATGATAAAGGCGCTATTTATTACGATAGAAAAGCCTATTCTAAATTACCTTTAAGTGAACAAATATCAATTCAAAACTTTATTGAATTTATTATTTATAAAAATAATCCTACAACTAGTGAATAGATATATATAAAAAAAAGCCACCAGTAACTTACTGATGGCTATTAGTTTTTTAACCTTTATCAACTATTGCTGACAAACGGTATTTTATTCCCACTCAATTGTTGCTGGTGGTTTACCGCTGATATCATAAACAACACGAGAGATACCACTAACTTCATTGATAATGCGGTTAGAAACACGACCTAAGAAGTCATATGGTAAATGTGCCCAATGTGCTGTCATAAAGTCCACAGTTTCAACTGCACGTAATGAAACAACCCAGTCATATTTACGACCGTCACCCATAACGCCCACTGAACGCACAGGTAAGAACACGGTAAATGCTTGGCTTACTTTGTTATATAAGTCAGCTTTATGCAATTCTTCAATAAAGATAGCATCAGCACGACGCAGTAAATCACAATACTCTTTTTTGATTTCACCTAATACACGAACCCCTAAACCAGGACCTGGGAATGGATGACGATAAAGCATGTCGTAAGGTAAGCCTAACTCTAGACCAATTTTACGAACTTCATCTTTAAATAGTTCTTTTAATGGCTCAACTAAACCCAGTTTCATATCATCAGGTAAACCACCCACATTATGGTGTGATTTAATCACATGAGCTTTACCTGTTGCAGATGCGGCAGATTCAATCACATCTGGGTAAATAGTACCTTGCGCTAACCATTTAACTTGTGGCTGTTTAACCGCTTCTTCATCAAAGATTTCAATGAATGTGTGACCAATGATTTTACGCTTTTTCTCAGGATCGTTTTCGCCCTTCAACGCAGTTAAGAAACGTTCTTCTGCTTCAACATGGATAATATTTAGGTCAAATTTACCTTTAAACATTTCCATGACTTGTTCTGCTTCATTCAGACGCAATAAGCCGTTATCAACAAATACACATGTTAAACGTTTACCAATCGCACGGTTTAACAATAATGCAGTCACTGAAGAATCAACACCACCTGATAATGCTAAAATAACGTGATCATCACCAATTTGCTCTTTTAAACGAGCAACAGTGTCTTCAATAATTGCAGCAGAAGTCCACAGAGCATCACAACCACAGATATCTAAAACGAAACGTTTTAAAATCACTAAACCTTGATGGGTGTGTGTAACTTCTGGATGGAATTGAACACCATAAAAACGTTTCTCTTCATTCGCCATAATAGCAAATGGGCAAGTTTCAGTGCTGGCTACTGTTACAAAGTCTGATGGAATAGCAGTAACTTTGTCACCGTGGCTCATCCACACATCTAATAGTGGTTTGCCATCTTCGCTAACTGAATCTTGAATATCATTGAACAGAGCACAAGTTTCACGAATTTCAACTTGTGAATAACCAAATTCACGCTCACCAGAAACTTCGACGTCGCCACCTAATTGCATTGACATCGTTTGCATACCATAACAAATTCCTAATACAGGAACGCCTGCATTAAATACGTATTCTGGCGCTCGAGGGCTGTTGTCTTCAGTAGTACTTTCAGGGCCACCAGACAGAATAATACCATTAGGATTAAATTCACGAATTTGTTCTTCTGTAACATCCCATGCCCAGAGTTCACAATAAACGCCGATTTCACGGATACGACGAGCAATAAGCTGCGTATACTGTGAACCGAAATCAAGGATAAGAATGCGATGATTATGGATATTTGCTGTCATTTGTGGTGAATTCCAAAACAGATAAAGTCATAAAGTTGAAAGGCTTGCTAATTTATAATCAAAACAAGCCTTTCTCGGAATAAATTACATACCTAAGCGATAGTTAGGTGATTCTTTCGTGATGGTCACATCATGGACATGGCTTTCTTGAATACCGGCACCACTGATACGAACAAATTCAGCTTTAGTATTCAATTCTTTAATTGTTGCGCAGCCTGTTAAGCCCATGCATGAGCGTAAACCACCCATTTGTTGGTGAACGATAGTTTTTAATAAACCTTTATAAGCAACACGACCTTCGATACCTTCTGGTACTAATTTGTCTGCTGCATTGTCAGTTTGGAAGTAACGATCTGATGAACCTTTAGACATCGCACCTAATGAGCCCATGCCACGATAGGATTTATAAGAACGGCCTTGGAATAGTTCGATTTCGCCCGGAGATTCTTCAGTACCTGCAAACATTGAACCAACCATCACGCAAGCTGCACCTGCTGCTAATGCTTTTGCGATATCGCCAGAGAAACGAATACCACCATCTGCAATAACAGGAATGTTACGATCTTTCAGTGCTTCAACTGCATCTGCAATAGCGGTAATTTGTGGTACACCAACACCAGTTACGATACGTGTTGTACAAATTGAACCAGGACCAATACCAACTTTAACCGCACTTACACCTGCATCTGCCAGTGCTAAAGCACCTTCTGCGGTTGCAACGTTGCCACCAATGATAGGGAGATTTGGATACAATGCACGAGTATCACGAATGCGCTGTAATACGCCTTCAGAATGACCGTGAGAAGAGTCAATAAGTAAAACGTCAACGCCAGCGGCAACTAATGCTGCTACACGCTCTTCGTTACCTGCACCTGCACCAACAGCAGCACCTACACGTAAACGACCGTGTTCATCTTTACATGCGTTTGGTTTACGTTCTGCTTTTTTGAAATCTTTTACAGTGATCATACCTTTCAGATGGAAGTTGTTATCAACCACTAAGGCTTTCTCTACACGTTTTTCATGCATTCTTTGCATGACAACATCTCGTGCTTCGCCTTCTTGTACTGTCACTAAGCGCTCTTTTGGTGTCATTACCGCAGTAACTGGTTGGTCTAAATCAGTAACAAAACGAACATCACGACCAGTAATAATACCCACTAATTCGTTGTCATTAGTCACAACTGGGTAACCCGCAAAGCCATTGCGTTCAGTCATTGCTTGAACTTCACGTAAAGAAGTTTCTGGTGTTACGGTGATAGGATCAGTGACAACACCACTTTCATGTTTTTTCACACGACGAACTTCTTCAGCTTGGCGTTCGATAGACATGTTTTTGTGGATAAAACCAATTCCACCTTCTTGAGCTAATGCGATAGCTAAAGGCGCTTCAGTCACAGTATCCATTGCAGCAGACAGCATAGGAACATTTAGGCGGATTGTTTCAGTCAGTTGAGTAGACAAGTCGGCAGTATTAGGAAGAACAGTGGAGTGTGCAGGAACTAACAAAACATCATCAAATGTAAGTGCTTCTTTTTTAATTCGTAACATAGCAATATCTCACCAAGGCGGCTTTTAGGAAATAGAAAATATTGCCGCGGAATTATACACACCGTAATCGGTTGCTTCTAGCTTTTTTTCAAAATTTTTATTGATCCTGCCACTAACTTAGGTAGTATCAATCAATTAAGTCTTTGTTTTAAAATTTGATCTGGCTCACATGACACTACCGATAAACAATAATATTTTTACTGTTAGCCGTCTAAATAAGACCGTTCGCCAGTTATTAGAAATGGAAATGGGTCGCATTTGGATCAGCGCTGAAATTTCCAATTTTACTCAACCTTCTTCTGGTCACTGGTATTTTACGTTAAAGGATACGAATGCCCAAATCAGAGCGGCGATGTTTCGTGGGCAAAATACTAAAGTTACTTTTCGCCCTCAGCATGGTCAGCAAGTTTTAGTTCGCGCAACAATTACATTGTATGAGCCACGAGGCGATTACCAATTGATTGTTGAGAGTATGCAACCTTCTGGTGACGGGCTATTACAACAACAATTTGAGCTATTAAAACAAAAACTCAGTGCGGAGGGGTTATTTGATGCAATTCATAAAAAACCCCTGCCATCTCCCGCTAAACAAATTGGTGTTATCACTTCATCAACCGGAGCAGCACTACACGACATCTTAAATATTCTTCGTCGTCGTGATCCTTCTTTGCCAGTGCTTATCTACCCAACCGCTGTTCAAGGTGCTGAAGCGCCTATGCAGATTGTTCATGCCATCGAACTTGCTAACCGCCGTAAAGAGTGTGATGTTTTAATTGTTGGTCGTGGTGGCGGTTCGTTAGAAGATCTCTGGGCATTTAATGATGAACGCGTTGCTCGTGCTATTTTTGCCAGTGAAATTCCAATTGTAAGTGCAGTTGGTCATGAAACCGATGTGACCATTGCTGATTTTATTGCCGACCTTAGAGCGCCAACCCCTTCTGCGGCGGCAGAACTCATTAGTCGTAACAAACTTGAGCTATTGCGCCAACTACAATCACAGCAACAACGCCTTGAAATGGCGATGGATTACTATTTAGCGAAAAAATTACGCGCAATAACACAGCTCCATCATCGTTTACAGCAACAGCATCCTCATTTACGTCTTGCTCGTCAGCAAAATGTATTAGCTTCCACACAACAGCGTTTAGTCACTAGTTTTCAGCGGCTATTGCAAGCCAAGCAACATCAACAAACACAACTACAAAAACGCCTTAATTACCAAGAGCCTAGTTCACAAATTCAAGCATTACTTCGCCAACAACAGCAGTTGATTTACCGTATGAGAGAAAGTATTTCACTACAGTTATCTCGTCAACGTGAACAATTCGCTATTAGTTGCTCTCGTTTAGAAAGTGTGAGTCCTCTCGCAACACTTTCTCGCGGTTACAGTATTAGCGAAACAGAGTCTGGAGAAGTGCTGAAAAATACCAAACAAGTGAAAATTGGCGATCCGTTGAAAACACGCGTTGAAGATGGTTGGATCACCAGTGAAGTAGTTAAAACACAAAAGATAAGAGCTAAACGTAAAACAACACCTAAAAGTGACGATTAACTTAAATATTATTGTTTAGTGAAACCGTGATACAAAAAACGGCACCAATCTTCCTTTGATGCCGTTTTTTATTATTTATACTTTAAAATAATCATTACGTTACATTAAAAACGTACTTCTCCTGCAAAAAGATAACTTCTGCCACGGGCAGTTTGTGTATTTGCACTCGGATCTTGCATAATCGGCGCTGAATTACTTCTATCAAGCGCATTAGAATAGTTTTTATTCATTAAATTATGCACGGCAAATTTTAAAGAAATATTTTTATTAATTCTGTAATTACTATAAACGTCGACAACCGTTGGGATATCATCTTGCTGTACCATTGGTACTTTACCTGTATCGTAATCTACCCCTTCTGGTGAGGATTTACGTGCTTTTCCCGTTATTTGGATCACAGTGCCTAGTTCTAATGACTGGTCATCAAAGAAGCGAACACCAGTATCAATAGTGGCATAATATTTAGGTAATTCAGAAGCGGGCGTTTGCCCAAAGTCTGTACTGGCAATCGAAGTCGGCTGTGAAGTTCGTTGATCACTGTATGAAAGGTTAGTGTAAAACACCCCTGCGTCATAATTTGCTTGTAGCTCATAACCACGTAAAGTCACAGGATCAAGGCTATTGGTGTACAAGAAAATATTCCCATCGTATTCTATCCCCGCGTAATCCTCGCCAGTTAAAGAACCGTCATTTTTACAACGCACCCCACCTTTACATACCAAATAAGAATCACTGGAAATGTAGTCTTTGATTTTTGTGTGATACCACAATCCTTTAAATCGTAAACTATCACCTTCCATCATTAAATCTGGGTGATAACTATTAAAACCAATTTGGACGGTATCGGCTTTTTCACTTTTTAAAAATGGATTCATTGAAGCACCACCTTCATTGGCAAAAAAGATCTCTTGTGATGTCGGTGCCCTCATGGTGTGTGCATAGCTTACAAAAGGCTGAAATTCAGGAATAATTTCGGCAGAAAACAACATGCCTGGATCCCAATTTCTATCATGGCGACTGAGGTTCATTTCACCTTCGGGGAAACATGCGGCTCGTGGATCACAAGCGGGTTTTCGCCCTTTAATATGATAATCGACATAATTTAAATTAAGGTCGAGAGTATAAATATCATATTCAAATTTCATTTGTGAAAAGAAGCTGGTTAAATCATTTTTTCCTTGAGGTGCAAACGTATTATATTCAACCATATTTTGTGCTTGCCACGGATCAGTAGAAGGTGCAATAACACTGCGTTTGTATTCTGTTGACATTAATTTTGTGCCCAGTGTTAATGCCATATCCAATTCATCATAATTAAAGCGGCTGGTATTTTTAGCGACTAGTGAATCAGATATATTTTTTGCATTTGCTTCACGTAAACTCACAAGAGAATCACCCGCAAACTTTTGCGATGCTTGACTATGGCTAAGCAGAATTTCGCTATCAAATAGATCATTTAATGGTGTATAGCGATATTTTGCATAATAATCTTTAGCATCAATTTTACGGCGATTAAAATCATTGTTATAAAAACGACCACTTAATTCTAATTCATGAGAATCATTTGGTTTTATATTTATTTTGGTAAGTTCTGAGTGTGGTCTTTGATTAAATTCTTTACTTGTAGAAAATTCTTCACTATTAAAGCCAGCGCCATTTTTATAAGACGATTCTATTTTATGTCCACTTAACGCAAGCATTGCACCAACAGAACCATTATCATTAAATAATGAACGCTGCCCTGCAAAAGCAACCATACCGTTATAACCTAAGCCATTTGTACCACCAGCTGCTTTACTTCTGACACCCCAAGTGTGTCCTTGAAATAAAATATCTTCTACACCAATAGTTTTAAAATTAGCACTTCCTGCCAGGGCATTAATACTATTTTCACCGTCTTGTTGACCACGAGAAATATCGATTTGAATAATAAAATTCGGATCGATCATGCTATTAAATTGGTTGTAAGGTTGCGCGCCATGCGCATATTGGCTAGGTGATGTGCTATACATAGTTTGAGTGACACCATCAACCATCATATTAACGCGACCAAAACCACTTAATCCGCGAATATTAACACCAATGCCCGGCTGACTCACATCCATTTGAGTATATGTTCCCGGCGTTGAACGTAATGTTTGTTCAACAGATTCAAGATTATTAATTTCACCAATAGAGCTATAAGCACCCGGTTTTCCCAATGCTTTTTGTTCAGGCGTTTCTTTTTGTGCTGATGAAACTTTTAAGCTACTAAATTGAATCGCTTTATCTGTTTCAGATGCAATGGCAAGATGATTAACACCCGAAAATAAAATAAGAGTGCTAAGTATTTTCCTTGTAAATTTCATAATAAACCTATTCTTTATTTTTATTTAAATAGGCTCACGTTGCTTTATATAAAGTAATTAAACTAGAAAATATTATTATTGTTATGTTTGCTTTAAATAATAGCGCTGTCTCCCTTAAAGAGAGACAGGCTAATTTATTAAACTGATTTACTATTACTGATTATTCTATTTTATATTTTGAGCTTTAAAATAGACTTCAGGCTGTTCTAACATCAGAATAAAGGCATATTCTTTTGCTGTGTCACGTAAACGATTAAAACGCCCTGATTTACCACCATGCCCTGCACTCATATTAGTTTCAAGTAATAGCAGATTATTATCTGTTTTTAATTCACGCAATTTCGCAACCCATTTTGCAGGCTCCCAATATTGCACTTGTGAATCATGTAACCCTGTTGTGACTAATAAATGAGGGTATGCCTTGGCAACCACATTGTCATATGGGCTATACGATTTTAGGCGGAAATAAACGTCTTTATCCGCAGGATTTCCCCATTCTTCATATTCCCCTGTTGTTAAAGGAATTGAAGCATCAAGCATTGTTGTCACAACATCCACAAATGGAACTTGAGATACAACACCTCGATATAATTCAGGTGCCATATTCACAACGGCGCCCATTAATAATCCGCCCGCACTGCCACCCATAGCGTAAACGTGTTTGGGTGCTCCGTAACCTTTGGCAATTAGATATTTAGTGGCATCAATAAAGTCTGTAAAAGTATTAACTTTATGTTCCATTTTACCTTGGTTATACCAGCGTTTACCTAATTCACCGCCACCACGCACATGCACAATGGCATACACAAAGCCTCGGTCTAATAAGCTTAAACGAGGTGAACTAAACGAAGGATCGATGCTACTACCGTAAGAGCCATAGCCATAAATTAAGATAGGATTTTCACCTTTCTTAAATAAGTCTTTGCGATAAACCAATGATACGGGAACTTCAACACCGTCTTGTGCTTTTACCCAGATACGCTCGCTTTCATATAAATTGCGTTCAAAGCCTTTCACTTCTTGCTGTTTAAGCAATTGCTTTTGATGCGTTTGCATATTCCATTGATAAGTTGAAGAAGGCGTTGTCATGGAAGTATAACCAAAGCGAAGCTCTTCGCTATCTGCTTGAGGGTTAAAACCTAGCCATGCCATATAAACAGGATCGTCAAAGGTCACATTTGTCGATTGACCTGTTTTCCAATCAATTTGACGTAATGACACTAGTCCTTGTTTTCTTTCTTCCACAACTAACCAGCGATTAAAGAGATCAAAACCTTCTAAATCGACCTCTTTTTGTGGTGCAATGACGGTTTCCCAAGGCTTATCGATTGATGCCGTTTTATAAAGACCAAACAATTCACTCTCATGATTCGAACGAATATAGAATTCACCATTAAAATGGTCGATATCATATTCACGCCCTTCTTGACGCGCAGAGAATATTACCATTGGTTTTTCTGGCGCATTCGCATCAATTAAACGAGATTCTGAGGTTGTTGAGCTTTCAATAGAGACAAGAATGTAATCTTCAGATTTACTTTTACCCATCCATGTATAAAAGCGATCGTCGTTTTCTTCGAAGATTTTGACATCTTGTTTACGATCAGTGCCATATTGATGGCGATAGATTTGATAAGGCAGTAAGGTTTGCGGATCTTTATCAACATAAAATAGTGTTTTGCTGTCGTTTGCCCACACAAGATTTGCTGAGATATTGGTTAACACATTCTCTTTCCATGTATTATCCGATAAATCTTTATAGGCAACATTATAGTTTCTGCGCCCTTCTTTATCTTCTGCAATAGCGATACGTTTGTTATCTGGGCTGATTGTCAAATCACCTAATTGATAGAATTCGTGCCCTTTAGCACGTTCGTTTCCATCAACGAGAACTTCCCATTCACCTTCGCTATTTACTGGTTTACGCTGATAAATAGGGAAATCTTTACCTTCTTGATAAATAGTACGATAAGTATAGCCATTATAAATATAAGGCACTGATTCATCGTTTTGAGCCATACGGCTCACCATTTCATTAAAGAGCGTTTCTTCGAGCGCCTTGCCTTCTTTCATCACTGATTCAGTATAGGCATTTTCAGCATTCAGATAATCAAGCACGTTAGGATCTTTACGTGAATCATCTCTTAGCCAATAGTAATTATCGGTGCGCGTGTCTCCATGTTCTGTCATCACATGAGGCACTTTATTCGCTTTTGGTGGCATCACTAGTGAGTCCTTCTGATTTTGAGCCAATGCAGGTGTTGCTGAAATTAACAATGCCATGATCACACTCGTTAATTGCAACGTCATCCGTTTTTTTGTTGCGACTAGCATAACGTTTTATTTCCTTTTTGACCTGTCGTTAGAACGTTAGTGTAGAAAACTCAATTGGCATTTCAACCATTATTTTACCTTTCGACAATAACTCAATTGGCGGTATCGGTAAGGGCTCTGCACGTTTGAGTACTCGTTGTGCTTCTCTGTCTAAAGAACGCACGCCACTACTAAGAATTAATTCACTCGATATGACATAACCTTGTTCATCAACAATAAAGCGTACTTTAGAAATCCCTGTTCTACCTTTACTTTTAGCTTCTTCGGGATAGGCTTTATAGCGATTAAGATGCCCTTTTGTTTTAGCTTGCCATAATGCTAATGCGCTTTCTGTGCTATCTGAATCGCTATCATAATTTGCACTAACATCATTAGATTGCTGTTTCGCCGCAGAGCGACTGCTTGATGGTGCTGATTGGCTAGACACATTTTCGCTAATAGTAGGCGCGGGCTTTACCGGAGAGGTTATAGGTGTCACTTTAGCTGTTTGCTCTACATTGACTCTTTTTTTAGGTTTTTCGAGCAAAATATCTGCATTTTCATTCACAATCAGATCAGGCTGTTTTTCAGCAATATCTTGCTCTACCTTTTTTTGACTTGCTACCGCCAATTGTTGATCGACGCCTACAACCTGTTTTTCATCACTGAGTGCTTGTACGTTTTCACTTAAACTCATCATTACAGCTAATTCTGGCTCTTGTATAAGTACCGTATTCTCTTTATTGAAATAAAAATAAGCCATGACAAAAATAGCATGTACACCGAGAGCCAAAATAAATGCTTTAGAACTACAAAGCTGAAATTTTGGCATTTGATCCATACAAGAAGAAATAAGCATATTCGTGTTATCAATAAATTAAGGTAAGGCGACAGGTGTTATCCAAAGATAATCGGCATGAACGGAAGTCACATCACTTCCCTCTTCCGTCATTATCACCACAGTTACTTTTTCATTCGGCGCTAGATCAGCAACGTGTAAAGGTACACCCATTACTTTTGTGGCATGAAAAGAGCCAGCAATTAACAGAGCGGGTGTCGGAGCATCTAATAAACTTTTAGCCATTGCACGATCACGCAATTGCTGAATAACCGTCATTTTTTCTGCTTGTGTTTTATCAAGCTCACCGCCATGAGAAAGCTCAATTGTTTTTTGAATAAGTTGGCGAACAGATGTATCAGTTGAATGCACACCATCAATAATAGGAGGATTTTTATACGCACTAGATATTTCACTGCGATCAATATTTGCCGCTAATAAAGGATAATCAGCGCTTAGCCCTGCTTTAACTATATTGCCATACCATTTCCAAGGCCAACCTGAATTCCATTTTAATGCAGCCATTAGTCGCTCATCTCGTAGATATTCAGATCCTGAATAACGTTTCTTTGTGTTATCCACTAATGATTGCTGGCTTGGCGTTAGCATCTCAAGTAAAACCGCTCCTTGAGGGCGTTTTTTAGGTAGCTCTGTCATTAACCAATATTCAATATCATGATGATAAGCATTGTCATGTTTTTCACCAATAATCACATGTGATTGACTTGCTAATCGTGTTAACAGTGTGTCTGCTGTGATGGATTGCCCAGTCTGAGTATCAATGATGTTTGCTGACTGAATAATTGCCAGATCTACGGTTGATACAGGTTGTTTTTCTATTGAATGACATGCTGAAAGACTTATTAATGAAACTAGTAGTAAGATCCTTTTTGATATTGAGAAAAACATAATCATCCTATTAGTTATATATACCTACTTTAGTTAGACGCATAGGTTAATATTGTTGCTAATAATTATCAATATCATTCTTATATTAATTTGTATTTAACATTATTTGTGCTGATTTGATGAGCATAAAAAACCCCCGATAATCGGTTGTCCAACTATCGGGGGTCACTTCAATAAAAGGCGCTTTATGAATGGAATTATTTAATTAGTAACAATTAATTTTGAGATTGTGCCTGAGCTTCCACAACAGCTAATGCCACCATATTCACGATACGACGTACTGATGCAATTGGCGTCAAGATGTGGGCAGGTTTAGCAACACCCATTAATACTGGTCCTACTGTCACACCATCAGAGCTTGTCACACGCAGCAAGTTATAGCTAATACGTGCAGCTTCCATTGTTGGCATAACTAATAGGTTTGCAGCGCCTTTTAATGGACTATCTGGCATCACATCACGGCGAATAGATTCTACTAATGCTGCATCTGCATGCATTTCACCATCAATCTCTAATTCAGGTGCACGTTGCTTGATTATCTCTAACGCTTTTCTGAGTTTGATTGAAGATGGGCTATCAAATGAACCGAAACTTGAACGAGAAACCAGCGCTGCTTTTGGCTCGATACCAAAGCGACGAATAGTATCAGCAGCCATAATCGTAATATCGGCTAGTTGTTCTGCGGTCGGATCTTCATTAACGTAAGTGTCTGTAATAAAGGTGTTACCACTTGGCAATAGCAGAGCATTCATTGCTCCTGCGGTTTCCATTCCTTCACGTAAGCCAAACACATTTTTGTAGATTTCAAAATGTTCAGAATAACTACCCACAGTACCACAAATCAGGCCATCTGCTTCACCTCGGCGAACCATAATGGCACCAATAAGTGTTGGATTGCCAATCATTGCACGGCGAGCTTGCTCTTGTGATACACCGCGACGTTTCATGATTTGGTGATATTCTTGCCAATACTCTTTGAAACGTGGGTCGTTTTCATTATTCACCACCTCAAAGTCTTTACCAGCTTTAATGTGTAAACCCAATTTCTGAATACGCATTTCAATCACACTAGGACGACCAATTAAAATTGGAGTGGCTAATCCTAATGTTACTAATTCTTGCGTTGCATGCAGTACGCGGTTTTCTTCCCCTTCTGCTAACACAATGCGTTTTTTCTCTTTTTTCGCTTGCGAGAAAATAGGTTTCATAAATAAGTTCGTTTTATAAACAAACTCATTAAGGTGTTCAATATAAGCAGAGAAATCTTCAATTGGACGAGTTGCAACACCTGAATCCATCGCCGCTTTTGCAACTGCTGGCGCAATTTTCACAATCAAACGTGGATCAAACGGTTTCGGAATAATGTATTCAGGACCAAAAGAGAGTTCCTGATCACCATAGGCAGAAGCAACTTCTTCGTTTTGTTCCGCGAGTGCTAATTCTGCAATAGCATGAACACAAGCGAGTTTCATCTCTTCATTAATTGCTGTCGCACCAACGTCTAATGCGCCACGGAAGATGAATGGGAAACACAATACGTTATTAACCTGATTTGGGTAGTCAGAACGCCCTGTACAGATAATCGCATCTGAACGTACAGCTTTTACTAACGGCGGTAAAATTTCAGGTTCTGGGTTTGCAAGCGCGAGAATAAGTGGATCGCGAGCCATTTTCTTGACCATTTCTTGCGTTAATACGCCAGGCCCTGAGCAACCTAAGAAAATATCAGCATTATTAATAACGTCATCTAATGTACGAGTACCGTTATCTTCGATTGCATAAGCAGCTTTGGTTTCTGCCATATTAGCTTCACGTCCACGGTAGATAACCCCTTTAGAGTCACATACAGTGATGTTTTCGCGTGTTAGCCCTAAAGCAACTAATAAGTTCATACAAGCAATAGACGCGGCACCTGCTCCTGATACCACTAATTTTACTTTACTAATTTCTTTTTTAATAATACGCAAGCCATTGAGAATTGCGGCTGTAGAGATAATCGCTGTACCATGCTGATCATCATGGAATACAGGAATGTTCATTTTCTCACGCAGTTTTTTCTCAATATAGAAACACTCTGGTGCTTTAATATCTTCGAGGTTAATACCACCAAATGTTGGCTCTAATGATGCGATAATATCAACGAGTTTGTCAGGATCTGTCTCATTAACTTCAATGTCAAAAACATCAACGCCAGAAAACTTCTTAAACAAAACGCCTTTACCTTCCATCACAGGCTTACCTGCTAAGGCACCGATATTTCCAAGTCCAAGTACCGCAGTACCATTTGAAATCACCGCGACAAGGTTACCTTTGGCTGTGTAGCGATAAGCAGCAAGAGGATCTGCTGCAATTTCTAAACAAGGAGCGGCGACGCCTGGTGAATAAGCTAATGCTAAATCACGTTGGGTTATGAGTGGTTTTGTTGGTGTTACTGTGATTTTGCCAGGTACGGGAAATTCATGAAAATCTAGAGCGCTTTGTTTTAATTTGTCTTCCATCTTCATATCCTTTGTATCAATAGGGTAAGGGCTTCGTTAGTATAATGGTAATGGAGCGTTAAATCATGACGGCTCCGACACTTTTTTCAAATTAGTAAACAAGATTTATTATAAACAATTAATACCTAGTTATAGGTATATTATTAACACTATTTAATTTCACCGGTGTAATAAACTCGAACAGAAAAAAGACAATATTTGTTTATTATTTACCAGATATTAAATTAACATTTAAAATAATTAATTTTTTTATATTGTTTAAAAAAACAATAACTATTTTCACTTTTTGATTATTTTTTAAATAGCCTTATCTCTGCACAACTCATTGTAACTATAAAGATTTTATAGAATTAGATTTTTTGTTAGTCGTTTTGGTTATTTTCTTTTTTACCCGTAACAATAATTGGTGTAATATTGCGAACCGTCAATTTTATTTTCTTATTGTTTTAATAAGATGTCTGATTCTAATTTTTATTCCTCATTTGGAATTTACTTTTTTATTTTCTGCTATTGGAAAGATTACGCACATTATTATTTTTTTTTAGGGAGAGGGGTTATGCCTAGCTACTCAATTATGATAGTGGATGATCACCCTATCATGAGATATGGATTACGGCTATTGTTAGAAAAAGACAAGGACTTTGTCGTAGTAAGCGAAAGTGGCAATGCTCAAGAGGCTGTAACCGCTGCAAAACAGTTAAATCCAGACTTAATTATGATGGATTTAAATCTACAAGGGCGTTCAGGTATCGATATTATTCGAACACTTCGCCGCTCTGGTTTAACATCTTATGTTCTTGTTTTATCCGTTTCTGATTCACGTAATGATGTTTACGCTGCGTTGGATGCTGGCGCAAACGGTTATCTTTTAAAAGAGTGTGAGTTAGACATGCTATTACTTAGCCTACGCAAAGCAGCTGTTGGGCATCCTGTTTATAGTGAGCGAGTGTGGCAATATATTCAACTTAGGCAAAACTATTCTGATCCACTTTCAGCATTGACTAAAAGAGAGTTGGATGTTCTTCATGAAGTGTCTGCTGGAATGAAAAATAAACAAATTGCTGAGAATTTATTTATTTCTGAAGAAACAGTGAAAGTCCACATTCGTAATATTTTAAAGAAACTGCAAGTCACTTCTCGTTTAGCTGCCAGTCTTATTCTTATTAAGCATCAGTACTAAACGCTTTACCCCGACACAAGGTCGGGGTAATCAGAGCTATTATTGAATATTCTGCTTAGTGCTATATTAAATCATCTCTACTCAATAGGAACTGGATAACTTAATACTTTAAAATGGTTATCTGGTAATTTTTCGATATTTAACTGATACAGCTCTCGATTTATTCCATTAATCACAATATCAAGTTCGCTAAAAGCGGATTGTATTTCTTCATTGGTTGCCCATGAAGGAATACCTTTTACACCATAATAAAAATAAATTTTACTTTTGCCTGATCCTATCGGTTGGATCTCTTTAATTTGGCTAATGAACAGGTGACCATAACAGAAGTCTTGATAAGGTTGCCATGCTCTGCGCCCTTTTTCACTGAGATTGAACACCCATTCTTCTCCATTTGCGGTTTGTTCAATCAATCCTGCCTCAACTAATGCATGCATTCTTTCTAGCACCCAAGGTGCATCATCTTCATTGCTGTACACAGGCCATTTCCCTTCGCCCAAACACAATAAATAATCACTGTTAAAAAAAGCCTCTAAGGCTATTTTATACTCATCAACTTTTTGACTGTCATTTTCTTCATCTGCCCAGCTAAAAGAAGAAAGTAAAAGCAATATAAGACTCAGTGAAATACTTTTCATATTCTCTTTTACCAACGGAAATCTTTATTCGTATTTGTATTACTCTACGCTACACAATTCGTTACACTAACGTGACAGTTTAATATCCGATATATTTTATAATGTAAATAGGATTTTTCACTACAACAAAAGCTGTTATTTTGGAATTGTATAACACTCATTCTCATCAATACTAATATTACGTATTGTCATATAAGGAAAATATCATGTCCACGACAAACCTGACATATACCATGTACGGCATAAAAAATTGCGATACAATCAAAAAAGCACGTAAATGGCTAGATGATAATCATGTTCCCTACACGTTTCATGATTACCGCAAAGAGGGTTTGACGGAAGCATTATTACGCACCTTTACAGAAAATTTAGATTGGCAGACACTTGTGAATAAAAGAGGAACAACTTGGCGTCAATTATCTGATGAAGAAAAAAACGCAATCACTGATGTTACCTCTGCAATCTCACTTATGTTAGATAAACCCGCGATCATTAAACGCCCTATTCTTGTGTCATCAGACAACCGCTTTGTTGTTGGTTTTGATGTCAATGATTATTCGTCCTTTACAGGAGCCTAATTTTTATGTCCTGTCCTGTTATTGAGCTTGCACAACAACTGATTTCGCGTCCCTCAATCAGCCCTGATGATCAAGGTTGTCAGCAACTGATTATCGATAGGCTTGCCCCTCTTGGTTTTACGATTGAAAGAATGCCTTTTGGTGAAACTGAAAATCTCTGGGCTTGTCGTGGTGGTGAAGGCGAAACACTAGCTTTTGCTGGTCATACTGATGTTGTACCAACAGGTGATCTTGATTTGTGGGATAACCCGCCTTTTGAACCATCTATTCGTGATGGTATGTTATATGGACGCGGTGCGGCGGATATGAAAGGCTCGCTTGCCGCCATGATTGTCGCTGCTGAACGTTTTGTTCGCTCTTATCCTGATCACCGTGGACGACTAGCCTTTTTAATTACATCGGATGAAGAAGCCAAAGCCGCAGACGGCACAGTTAAAGTCGTACAATCGTTAATGTCACGTGGCGAACGTCTCGACTATTGCCTTGTGGGTGAGCCTTCAAGCCAACATCATTTAGGCGATATGGTAAAAAATGGTCGTCGAGGCTCAATAACAGCAAATTTAATTATTCAAGGTGTGCAAGGTCATGTCGCTTACCCTCACCTTGCAGAAAATCCTATTCATCTTGCCTCCCCTTTTATCCAAGAGCTCGTTAATACTGTTTGGGATGAAGGTAACGAGTTTTTCCCAGCAACCACAATGCAAATTGCTAATATCCATGCAGGTACAGGCAGCAATAATGTGATCCCTGGTGAGCTGTTTATTCAATTTAATTTCCGCTTTAGTACTGCCATTACAGATGAAGAAATTCGCCAACGTACAGAAGCGTTACTACAAAAGCATCAACTTCGCTATCAGTTGGAATGGTCTTTATCTGGTCAGCCTTTTATTACTGGGCAAGGTAAATTACTTGAAGCTGTCCGTTACTCCGTTAAGCATTACACCAATTTAGAGCCAGAGCTTTCCACCAGTGGAGGCACTTCTGATGGTCGATTTATTGCCCAAATGGGCGCGCAAGTTGTCGAATTAGGCCCTGTTAATGCAACAATTCATAAAGTTAATGAGTGTGTTAATGCGGCAGATTTACAACAGCTTAGCCGAATTTATCAGCGGGTTATGGAGCAACTTATTTTATGATAACGCCTTTAATGCTAACTGGCCGTTCTACTGATCATTTAGTCACTTTATCTGGTCAGCATCGCTTACAATTTAATGCCACTAAAGCTTTTTTAGCATTACAACAACAAGCCACAAAAGCAGGCTTTAAATTAATGCCAGCCAGCTCTTTTCGTGATTTTAATCGCCAATTAGCTATATGGAATGGAAAGTTTGAAGGTACTCGTCCTGTTTTAGATGCACAAAGCCAGCCAATAGATATTCATGCATTATCAGATGGTGAGCGCTGTATCGCTATTTTAAAATGGTCAGCATTGCCTGGTGCAAGTCGCCACCATTGGGGCACTGAGATTGATATTTACGATCCTTTTCGTTTACCTGAAGGGCAATCATTACAATTAGAACCTTGGGAATACGAAGATGGTGGCTATTTTGCAGAGCTTAATGAATGGTTAACAGAGAATATGTCAGTGTATGACTTTTATCGCCCTTTTACTCATAAAGAGAGCGATATTGCTTACGAGCCATGGCATATCAGTTATTGGCCTCTTTCCCATGAAGCTTCTCTTGCTTATACACCTGATATTCTAAAATCTGTGTTAGAAGAAGAGAATATTTATGGTAAACAGTGGCTATTAGCTAATCTTGACGAAATATTTGCACGTTACATTGTTTTGCCTGAATAACGTTATTTTTCACATGGGACTTCTTGTTGATCATTAACAGGAAGTCTCCACATAAATATCAACAAACACACTAAGATTATCAGCAATAATATTCTGACCCAAAGCATAGACACTAGCCACAGTGAAATCGCAAAGGTAATTAAGATCACTAAGATAGCTTTAGGTTTCGCCCCTTTAGGCATAGCGTGATAAGTTTGCCAATATCGTAAATAAGGACCAAACCAAGAGCGATAAAGTAACCAATAATGGAAGCGCTTCGATGAACGAGAAAAACACCATGCAGCAAGCAATAAGAAAGGTGTAGTGGGTAACACAGGCAAAATAACACCTAATGTAGCTAATCCAACACATAACCAACCTGCTATAATCAATAATATCCGTTTCATGCTGTGCTTTTCCAACCTATGCTTTATTGTGTTATTTTATAGAGTAAATAAAAAAGATCCTCATTCTCAACAACAATTTTAAAATATAAGGCTTATTTATGCACTGGATTGCTGACTATTGGTGGGTAATTTTAATTCTTTTAGTAGGAATTATCATTAACGCTATTAAAGATATGAACAAAATCGATCCCAAGCAATTTCTTAAAAATAAGCGAAAGTTGCCTCCACATCGTGATTTTAATGATAAATGGGATGATGAAGATGATTGGCCTAAACAAAATCAAAACAAGAAGGATGAGAATAAGTAGCTAACCACTGTTGATAACGCGATGTTAATTGAGGATCTTTTTCAGCCATTAATTGCGCACATTGCTCTCTTAATTGCTTAGTTAAGACTTTTTTTCCTGATAAAGAAAACTCAGCCACACACTGCTCGACTGACTTATTGTCTACAAAAAAAGCCACTAATAACGGGTAGTGTTGCTCATAACCTGCTAAAAAATTAGCAACACTCTCATAAACAGTCAGTGCTGGACGATGAGCAAATGCAAAACCCGCCATCACTAACCAACGGTCTTGTGATGTAGCGATATGATTTGGTATTAAATTATCCGCTAAGCAGAGCTTGGTTTGCTGTTCTATCTGCGGATATTGCAAAGCAAAAGCACGTAAAGACGAGCGTAATAACTGTTCGCCTTTTTCTGTTAGTGGATAAATTGCCATTGCAGCGTAGCATCCACTGCTTGCCTCTTTATGTACCCCTAAGCGCACTATTTGAAAGCCACATTGCATCCAAAACTGTGCTAACACTTCGGTATAACCAAAGCTCACCGAAAGATAATCAATAGTCTGTTTTTGACTCTCTTTTACAATATTAGCAATTAAAGTTGCGGCAATTTTTTGGCGTCGATATTGAGGTAAAACAGCAATGCGGCTAATACGCAATGAGTTCAAACACATTGCATCGGGTGTTAAACCATAAGTTACTAATGATTGAGCAACCAGATTACCTCTTGGCCTACGAGTACCTAGCCAGACATCATAAGCAAGTTCGAAAGGTAATCCTCCTTCTTCGATACACCACACAGCACCCACGATTTTTTTATTGATTGATGCTGACCAATAACGCTGCTTTTGACCATCAAGTAAACGTCGTAGATCAAGTGGCGTTGTTCGATAATGCGCACTGGTAAGTAACTGATAAAAATCATGTAGTTGTAAAATATTGTTATGCCAATTTCCTTGAAGCTGGTGGATATCGACTCCACCTTGTTTCTGACGCTCGAAATCAGACTCAAGCTCATCAAGCAATAACAACTGATTAAGCCAATTTTCTAATGGACAATCTTTAGCCCAACGAATTGGTGTTTGTAATTGATAGGTATGCAAATTAGGAATGTTGTCTCCTAATTTCAGCATAAAACCTCGCCCTGTTCCTTCATAGCCTTGTACTGTGGTTGTCATTAAGACATTAGAGAAATAACCACACAGCATTTTTAGTTGTGCAATAGGCAAAGAAGCAGCCTCATCAATAATCAGCCAATCACTTTGAATTTCGTTATTTATACACAGCGCTAATAAATTATCAGGAGAGTAAAATGAAATAGCTTTATTGGTGTGTGAAGATAAAACATCTGTACTATTTTTAGCAGGTGCACATACCAGTACATTTCCTTGATATTGATCGATAAACATTCCCGCCAGCGCTGACTTTCCTCTGCCTCTTGGTGCAATAACACTCCAAATACCCGATGTCGATAATAGCAAATTATCTAAAATTACTTGCTGTTCTGCGGTTGGTTTACCTTGTGGAAGTGCCCAAGGTTTAGCCATTTCAATCAATTTGGGTAATTGAAATGGCGTTGATTGTTGCCAGACAATTGCTTTGTCATCACCTAAAGTGATGTTTTTTAGCCATGCCATAAAATTTGGTGTTGAAAGCACACCTTGAGCATCATTCCATCGCTGACTATCGTTATCGGTATAACTGTCCCAACGTTCAATATCAGGCAAGCACAAAATCAATACACTACCTGCTTTTAATGTGCCCGTTAACATGGCTAAAGCATCAGTATTAAATCCTTCATTAGCATCAAAAACCGCATGTAGGAACTCACGTCCCAATAGGCGAATAGCTTGTTCAGGTAAAATAGCATGGGGTTGATTGGAAGAAATAGTGACCCAATCACCTTGGCATAATTGAGTAATTTGCTGGATCTGTGCCGTTTGCCATGCTGGTTCACCCGCTAATAGCAGTAACTGGCGTTGCCCTAATTGAGCTAATTTTTGCTGATATTGATGTAAATGAGACAATGGCACAGCTAGGATTTACCGATTAACAATGAAAGAATACCAGCTGCAATTAATGGTCCAACAGGCACACCTCGGAAAAGTGCGACACCAATGACTGTTCCCACTAATAAGCCAGCAACCGTTGAAGGCTGGTTATTCATTAGAGAAACGCCCCGTGCGCCTAACCAAGAAACCGCGATACCTATCGCAATTGCTAGTAATGATTTCCAGTTTAAAAATGAGTTAAGAACTTCTTGCCCTGAAATACGTCCTGTTGCTATGGGTGTCATTACCCCAATGGTCAAAATTAAGATCCCGATAGTCATGCCATATTTTTCAACAACAGGAAAATATTGATTTAGAGGTGTGATTTTAATCACTAGCAAAGCAAGCATTGCTAACGTTACAGTCATATTATGACTAATAATGCCAAGTCCTGCGAGAACCAGCAAAATTAATAGTGAGGGATCAACGTTACTCATGTTTGTTCCTAAGCCTTTCTCTTTATAGCGTTAATTATCTTTTATTTACCGACAAATGGTATTAGTTCAAAGACGAAGAAGCAAATGTATCGCAAGATTTAATACTGCCACTGTTATAGCCTCTCATAAACCAAGTCTTGCGCTGTTCTGCTGTGCCGTGTGTAAAACTATCGGGCACTACATAACCTTGCTGTTGTTTCTGTAACTTGTCATCACCTATCGCTTGCGCCGTTTTGATCGCAGTTAATAAATCGCTTTCATCAATACGACCTTCACCTGCAATAAAATGTCCCCACATTCCAGCAAAACAGTCTGCTTGCAACTCTAATTTTACAGATAAACGATTTGCCTCTGCTTTTGAACGCGCCATTTGTTGTTTTTCACGCATTTGATTAGTGATACCTAATAAATGCTGAACATGGTGCCCTACTTCATGTGAAATAACATAACCTTGAGCAAATTCACCGCCACCACCTAGGCTATGTTTCATTTCATTATAAAAAGAGAGATCGAGATAAATCTTTCTATCCGCGGGACAATAAAAAGGTCCCATTATTTTTGTACCTGTACCGCATTGCGTTGTGGTGCTGTTGGTATATAAAACAAGTTTAGGATAGCTATATTGTTTGCCTGCTTGTGCAAAAATAGTTTGCCAAAAATCTTCTGTACTGGCTAAAACGACGCTACTAAAATCTGCGGCTTCATTATAAAGGGCACTTTGTTGTTCGTTGCGTTGTGGCGATTGGTCGGTTTCACCCGTTAATGAGTTAAAGTCAAATCCCATAAAACTGGCTATCACTAAAACAATAATAACCACAAACCCATATTTAGTGCGTAACAAAAGTGCAATTAATCCTAATGGGAGATTGCCACCGCCTGATGCGGGAGAAGATTGCCCTCTTCTATCTTCAACATTGTCACTTCTTCGGCGATCATTCCAACGCATAACTTATCCCCACATTTTAAATAGACGACTTTAGATTTATTATGAACAAATTTATCACTTGATTTGAGATAATAACAAATAATTGCAATCTCTATTCCCTATTTTTTAAGAGCAAGATAATAGAGACTATCAGAGTAAGCTAGTACCCGTTGTCACAACGAAAAAAATAAGCATCATAAGGAATTAAAACTGCTTTTTTAACGATTTCATCATAGAATTCTTATTTCTTGCCTTTGTATTTTTTCTTCACTAATAAATAGATAATTTAATGACTCGAACTCAACGTTTACTCACTTTATTGCAGATTTTAAAAGAAAATCGCTATCCGATAACGGCAGAGGTATTAGCAGATAAATTACAAATTAGTGTCAGATCTATTTATCGTGATATTGAGTCTTTACGTAATCAAGGTGCAGAAATTACGGGTGAAGCAGGTATAGGTTATCAGCTAAAATCAGGTTTACTCCTACCGCCATTAACCTTTGATATTAATGAACTTGAAGCACTTATTTTAGGTTTACGTTGGGTAGAAAGTAATACAGATAAAGAGTTAAGTCACTCGGCGTTACGGGCAATTAATAAAATCAATGCTGTAATAACAACACAGCATCAAACATTGCTTGAACAAAATACATTGTTTGTTCCCACTAACCGAATTATTGAAGTTGATCATACCATTGCTAAAGATATGCGTTTTAGTTTACGCGAAGAAAAAAAAGCCAAAATAGATTATAAAGATGCTCAAAAACAATTAAGCACTCGAATTATTTGGCCTATTGCTGTGGGTTACTTTCAAGATTCACAAGTGATTGCTGCATGGTGTGAACTACGCCAAAGCTATCGCCATTTTAGGCTCGATAGAATTATCTCTTATGAAGTATTAAGTGAGAATTTGCCTTACCCTAAAAACTATTTACTCTCTCGATGGAAAAAAGAGATCCTCAAAGAGGCTCCTGACAAAAACTGACGCACCGTTTGCGTAATATCTTCCTTGCTGTTCGCTGTTCTTTGTTTAGCTATAGTTTCAGTTTAAACAACTTCATATTAATCAACACAGTAAGGAAACATTATGAGTGAACTTATTCTTTATACTAATACAATGTCTCGCGGTAACACCGTTGAACTTTTCTTAAAAATATTAGATGTGTCTTATCAGCGTGTTGAATTAGAATATGGCGAACCAATGCGCACCCCTGAATATCTTGCTATTAATCCGATGGCAAAAGTTCCTGCATTAGTCGATGGCGAAACCGTTGTTACAGAGACAGCGGCAATTTGTGCTTATTTAGCAGATAAGTTTATTGAAAAAGGATTTGCTCCTGCCCTTAATTCACCTGAGCGTGCTGCTTATTATCGTTGGTTCTTTTTTACAGCAGGCCCTATTGAATCTGCATTTACGGTGAAAGAGCTTGGTATTGAACTTAATGAAGAACAGCAAAAATCATCTGGTTTTGGTTCTTTTGAACGCGCTTTTCATTGCTTAGAAACGGGCTTAGCCAGCGCCAAACCTTATCTTTGTGGTAAAAATCTGACTGCCGCTGATATTTATGTGGGTTATTTCCTTATATTTTTGTGCAAGTATGCGCTTATCCAGCCTACACCTCTGATTAATCAATATATTGATAGCCTTGCGCTTAATAATGAGATTAAACAATTATTAGAAAGCTTAGGATTACGATAAATTTTCTTATTATTAAACATAATTCAATCAAGCTATCTGTATAGTTGCTTAATTATGTTCTTTAATACATTTTCATTTAAAACGTGATATTTAAAACAAAAGGTCAGCTTTTAAGCTGACCTTTTCTAATTACATCTTGTTTAACTTGACGTAATCGTTTGCGTATTTAGTCTAAAGAAACACCGATTCGACGTGCAACTTCTTCGTATGCTTCAATTAATCCGCCTAAGCTTTGACGGAAACGGTCTTTATCCATTTTATCTAAGGTGTTTTTATCCCATAGACGGCTTCCATCAGGAGAGAATTCATCTCCTAATACAACTTTGCCATGAAATAGACCAAACTCAAGTTTAAAATCGACTAAAATAAGTCCTGCTTTATCAAAGAGTTCGCTAAGGACATCGTTTGCTTTATAACTCAAACGTTTCATTTCTGCGAGGTTTTCTTTAGACACCCAACCAAAGGTTTCACAATAAGATTCATTGACCATAGGATCATGACGAGCATCATCTTTCAAGAATAAATCAAAGATTGGTGGATTTAAAAGTGTACCTTCTTCGATACCTAAACGTTTGACTAATGATCCCGCTGCACGATTACGGATAACGCATTCAACAGGTACCATATCGAGTTTTTTTACTAGCACTTCATTATCAGAAAGCAAACGTTCCATCTGCGTTGGGATACCCGCTTCTTCCAGTTTATTCATAATGAAATGGTTAAATTTGTTATTTACCATTCCTTTACGATCAAACTGTTCAATACGTTGGCCATCTAACGCTGATGTATCATTTCTGAATTCAAGGATAAGAAAATCAGAAGATTCAGTGGCGTAGACCGTTTTGGCTTTTCCACGATACAACTCAGCTTTTTTCTGCATCTGACACACTCCAAAGATGTGATAGGTTTAACAAGAAATTTGCTTCCCATACTCTACTCTAGATTAGATAAAAAAGCTTTTAAAACGTGAGTACTATCACTAAAAAATCTCAGCGACAACGCATTGCTCACAACGTTTTTTTGTTGAAAACCACACCATAATTAGAAATCATATTTCAATTAATTCTATTGAATAACTGCGCTAATAACTAAAGTTATCATAATCAATATAAAGAGTGGT
Organism: Proteus genomosp. 6; assembly: GCF_040139785.1. Classification (NCBI taxonomy): domain Bacteria; kingdom Pseudomonadati; phylum Pseudomonadota; class Gammaproteobacteria; order Enterobacterales; family Morganellaceae; genus Proteus; species Proteus genomosp. 6. The sequence continues at coordinate 51,325 of NZ_JBEEVJ010000011.1, forward strand.
TTAGTAAAATTAGGATATATAAAATATAAAAAGTCAGAATAAGAATAATTATAGATTATATCACCTTATTATTTCTATTTTCAGATGATATTCTTAATAGACCTTAGATCTGTTTCAGATTACATCTATTTTGAGTAATCAATAATAAAAAAACCAGATTAATTTCTTTTTATTGAAAATTAATCTGGTTATCAATATTAGCATTAACAAGTTTTAATGACTTATCTCTTATCTATTTTTATATTAAAAAAATTCAGGTTATCTCGTAATAACATAATGCTTAATTAAATAATAAAACAGTAGATCTCATAAGCAAACCAACCTAATAAAGCGCCGGCAGGTAAATCAATTAAGTAATGTTGTTTTGTAAACATGCAAGATAATGCAATAAATAATGGGAATAAGAAAACCCATGGTCCTAAAGTTGCATAAGCAAGACACGCTGTGAGTGTTGCAACAGAAACGTGCATACTTGGGAAGCAGTTTGAGGAATCATCAAAATACTGAACAAACTTAAGAAATTTCTCTGACGCTGTTTTTCCTGGGTTTAAGGTACGCCAATGTACTGGGGTTGCAACAGGGAACACAACAAAGAAAAACATTTGCATAACTAACAAAACAATATAACTAAAAACAATCATAATAAATTGTCTTGAGTCTTGAATGATCCAATTGAGATATAAAATTGCGGGATAATATAAAAAGCTATAGATCCATGACCACCATGGCCAGAAAGGGATCTTTTCATCAATCGGTGAATTAATAATTTTCACTTCTCTCAATGTATATCGTTGAGTAAAAAAATAAAATTGATAAACACCTACAATAAGTATCCCACTTAATATCAAGTGAATAATCATATCACCTGCACTCATAAATACTCCTTCATATAGTCAGAGAATGCTTTGTTATTTTTATTTAAGAATAAGAATTGACGCAATATTGCATAAAATTAAGCGTATTGCATTAAGATTAATATTATTAATAAATTTAAATTAAACCCTATCATTAAAAGAGCATTCAATTAATGATGTTTAATTTAAATTAATACAATTAAGTTAAGATCATAAAAAAGCCGCACAACATATATTGTGCGGCTTCTCATATTTTTAAAGAAGAATACTTATTTTACAGGCTTACTGAAAGCAGCTTTCAGTGCAGCAACCATTTGATCATTTTGTGATTGTGTTAATGGTTTACCTTTATCACTGATAAATTGTAAACTACTGCGGTTATTTAAATCGCCGACTTGTAATTTATAATCCGCTTCTTCAACAGTTGGTCTATCAACACCTAACGCACTCCAGTTTGCACTGCTCATTCCTTTATAGGTTACTTCAATTGAACCTTTAGAACGTGTGCGATCGCCCATCTTCATACCAACACTTTCTAATGCAATAGGTAATCTATCCCAAACCACATCAAATGGTGCACGAACGATGATCACTGGAAGGCCAGCATTATCACTGCCGCTTTGGACATCGATAATACCTTGTATGTTGCTGCTTGCCGTATTTTCGCTTAAATTACGCATACGGTTTAAGCCATCAACCAATTCGTTAAGCATTAAAATATTATAACGCTTCACTTCAGCCGGATCAGTCATTTCAGTTTCGCCTTGGCGTAAACCTTCATTAGTCACTGTTAACGAAATAACATTACCTGACTGAGCAATTACTAAACGCTGACGTGTTTGGAAAGGTACGTTTTCATCAGCACGTAACCATGTGATCCAATCAGTATGGAGCTCTTTTTGTCCAGCATCACTTTTAACAATCGCAATACCTTTCTCTTTTAAGATAGAGCTAACTTGTTCATATAGTGTTGTGTTTTCAGGTGAGTTTGGTAATAGCAAACGGCTGTTATCTGCATTATTTTCACTACGAGAACCACTTAATAGATTCAATGCTTGAGTTGGTGGACGAATATCAAGCGCTAAACCAACAGGTTCAGTTCTTTTAGGGGTTGGAATGTCATATTCCCCATTTTGCAAAGGCAACACCATACCCGCCGGAATCGCTAAATTCTTTAGCCCTGCTGTCTCTAAATAAGACTCATCACCACTGACCTGACGTTTATAGCGCTGATCACTTGAACAGGCTGCCAGTAAGACCACCAGCGACAGACCCGCGACTTTCATAATCTTTGATTTATGCAATAGTGTTGCCATTAAAATTCCCTAAGTTTTACAGTATTCCCGCTGTTAACAGCGCTTTCTCAACAATTTGCTGACCTGATGATGTCAACGGAGTCATAGGTAAGCGCAATGTGGCGTCTTCAATCAATCCAATACGTTGACACGCCCATTTAGCTGGGATTGGATTAGGTTCAACAAATAACTGATGATGTAAGTCCATCAGACGTCGGTTAAGTTCACGCGCTTTCGCAAACTCACCCGCATTTGCTAATCGACATAATTCTACCATCTCTGACGCAGCAACGTTAGCAGTAACCGAAATAACACCCTGACCGCCAAGTTGCATAAAGTCTAATGATGATGCGTCATCACCACTTAATAAGATAAAACTATCATCATTAACCAACTCTTGGATTTGACTAACACGACTTAAGTTCCCTGTCGCCTCTTTAATTGCCACAATATTATCCAACTTGGCTAAACGTGCAACAGTTACAGGCAATAAATCGCATCCAGTACGACCCGGTACATTATACAGGATTTGTGGTAACTCGGTGCTTTCAGAAATCGCTTTAAAGTGCTGATATAACCCTTCTTGTGAAGGTTTATTATAATATGGCGTTACACTTAAACAACCTGCAATACCTTTATTTTCAAACTGTTGTGTAAACCAGACTGCTTCAGATGTTGCATTAGCGCCCGTACCGGCAATGACAGGAATACGCCCATCAGCCATATCTAATGTCATTAAAACGACATCAACATGCTCGTCATGACCTAATGTTGCAGATTCTCCAGTTGTACCGACAGAAACAATTGCAGCACTGCCTGCCTTAACATGATAATCAACTAATTTACGTAAACTAACCCGGTCAACGTTGCCTTTTGCGTCCATTGGTGTCACCAATGCCACCATACTGCCTGTAAAATTAAATTCGTTATTCACCATAATCATTGCTCCGAGATAGACGTATACTCAATGGTACTCATTCATTGCTCTATTGAAAACTACTTAACTCTAGGTTTCTAATGAAATTTGCTAATATTCTTTGATATGAATTAAAGAGATATAATAATTGAAGATAGTGAGCAAGGGATCTTGGCAGAAATCGAAATTTGTGTTTACCTGTTAAGAATAAACTGAAAGTCAAAAGGAACCTTATTTTGCCCATACCTGATAAACATTTTCTCGTCATTACTGCATTAGGTGCTGACCGTCCTGGTATTGTTGATACCATTACACAATTAGTCAGCCAATGCGGATGTAATATCGAGGACAGCCGACTTGCGATGTTTGGTCAAGAGTTTACGTTTATCATGCTACTTTCAGGTGGCTGGAACGCTATTGCACAGTTAGAAGCGTTGTTGCCCATTAAAAGTGCGGAACTGGATTTATTGACCGTAATGAAAAGAACGACCAATGGTGCACCAATTACCTATCCTTCAACAATTGCAGCGAAAGTTGATATTGAAGATGCGCCCGGTATTGTAGAACGCTTTACTAATCTATTTAGCCAACATAATTTTAATCTTGCTGAATTAATATCTAAAACACATCCATCAGAAGATGGCTCACCTGCCCGTTTAGAAATACAGATTACGGCGCATAATCCATTAGATGATCATGGTATTGTTATTAATGAGAAATTTAATCAATTATGTACAGAGCTGAACGCTCAAGGCACAATAAGTATCGTAAATAGTCTGATGATGAAACAGTAAAAAATGGAGAATGACCTAATGAACCCATTAAAAGCCGGTGAAAAGGCGCCTCAATTCAGTCTGCCCGACCAAGATGGAGAAACGATTAATTTATCTGATTTCGCTGGCCAACGTGTGCTCGTTTATTTTTACCCTAAAGCAATGACACCAGGTTGTACAACCCAAGCTTGTGGCTTACGTGATGAAATGGATGCACTAAAAAAAGCCAAAGTTGAAGTATTAGGTATCAGTACAGATAAATCAGAAAAACTTTCCCGTTTCGCTGAAAAAGAGATGTTAAATTTTACGTTGCTTTCAGATGAAGATCATAAGATCGCAGAAGAGTTTGGTATCTGGGGAGAAAAGCAATTTATGGGAAAAACTTACGATGGTATTCATCGTACAACATTCTTAATTGATAAAAATGGTGTTATCGAACACGTATTTGATAACTTTAAAACCAGTAACCACCATCAAGTCGTTCTCGACTATCTCGCTCAACATCCATAATTAATACTTCGAATTGATAAGATAACAGACAGCTTACACTGTCTGTTTTTTTATCTGTTTTTTATTAATATATTCAATGAGGTACTTAGCTTTTCTTTATATTTTGCTCATTCGCAATTTCATCGGGTAATGCATGCAATACTGCTTTTATCAGCGTTGCTAATGGAATAGCAAAGAAAACGCCCCAAAATCCCCACATTCCACCGAATATAATCACTGATAATATAATGACTAACGGGTGCATATTTACGGCTTCAGAATACAGAATTGGTACTAATAAATTACTATCTAATCCTTGAACAACAAGATAAGCGATAAATAACGCCCAGAAATCAGAGCCTAATCCCCACTGCGATAATGCAATCACAATAACTGGGATTGTTGCTAAAACAGCACCAACGTAAGGAACTAAAACAGAAACACCGACAATAACAGCAAGTAATACAGAGTAGCGTAAGTCAAAGAAAGCAAATACAAAATAAGTGAAAATACCCACAATTATCATTTCAGTGACTTTACCGCGAATATAATTGGTAATTTGCTGATTAACTTCAATCCAAACTTGTGCTGCCAATATTCTGTTTTTCGGCAAAACACGACGAACCGCATTAAGCATCTGTTGCTTATCTTTAAGTAAGAAGAAAGTCATTAAAGGAACAAGAATAAGATAAATCGACAGTGTAATAATTCCGATTAACGAAGCTAAAGATACTTTTAATACAGATTCAGCCACCGTTGAGAACTTGCTGCGTAAATTTTCTGCCATCATATCAACGATGCCGGCATCCATTAATGCAGGGAAGCGATCGGGTAATTCATGTGCAAATGCATTGAACTTATTGATCATATTTGGGATATCTGAAATCAGCGTCATCCCTTGTTGCCACACCGTTGGCGCTAAAATCAAAATAACAATGGCACTAATACCGATAAAGAGTGTCAGAATTATCGATACTGCCCATATACGGGCACATCCTAATTTTTCAAGTAAATGAGTTGGCCACTCTAAAAGATAAGCAAGCACAATTGCCACCAATAAAGGAGCAAGTATGCCACTGAAAAAATACAGAATTGAAAAGCCGGCAATCAAAATGACCACAAGGGCGATAACTTGTGGATCAGCAAATCGGCGTTTGTACCATTGAACAAGCAAGTCCAGCATGAAAATAAAGATCCTTTATAATAATCAGAACAATAGAGCTATATGTATTCATTTACATAAGCAATAATCTTTTGACAGATTTTACGTTAGGTTTTGCTATCATACATCATTAATTATTAATTATTCGTTAAGATAGCCATCAGGATACAGTTGTATGAAACTCAGACTTAAAAAACCCTTAGTCGCGCTTCTTGTTTCTGCGTTGCTATCAACATCAGTAGTGCCAGCGAATGCTGCGATTGATATTGAAGACTCTTTACCTGATATGGGAACGACCGCAGGTTCAACATTAAGCATCAATCAAGAAATTGCTATGGGTGATTACTATACTCGCCAACTGCGAAATAGTGCACCATTAGTTTTTGACCCATTACTCTCTAACTATATTAATAATTTGGGACAAAAACTGGTTTCTAACGCCAGCTCAGTCAAAACCCCTTTTCACTTCTACTTAGTTAACAACCCCAATATTAACGCCTTTGCTTATTTTGGAGGAAACATTGTTTTGCATTCTGCCCTCTTTCGATATAGCCAAACAGAAAGTGAATTAGCTTCTGTTATGGCTCACGAAATCACACACGTTACTCAACGACATCTAGCGAGAATGCTTGAAGATCAGGCTAAAACAACACCTCTTGCTCTTGCAGGTGTATTAGGTTCTATTTTGATATTTATGGCAAACCCGAATGCAGGTCTTGCAACCTTTACGGGAAGTATGGCGGGTATGCAGCAAAATATGATCACATTTACACAAATGAACGAGCAAGAAGCAGACCGTATCGGAATACAGACACTCTATCGAGCAGGATTTGATCCCAAAGGGATGCCTGACTTTATGCAAATTCTTGCTGACCAAGTACGATATAGCTCTAAACCGCCTGAAATGTTATTAACGCACCCCTTACCTGATAGCCGTTTATCCGATGCAAGAAGCCGAGCCAGTCAATTTCCTGCTCGGCAGGTTCCACAGTCAGCTGACTTTCTGTTTGCTAAAATGCGTGTATTAACCATGCTGACGAAAAACCCAACATCAGAGAATGCATTACAAACGATACTTGATCAGTTTAAGCAAGGTACTGCTCTTGAAAAGTCAGCCGCAAATTATGCGCTAATACTGCTCTATTCTCGTGATCGCAAATTTGATGACGCAAGAAAATTGCTCACTCCGATGTTAGAAAAAGAACCCAACAATATTTGGCTTATTGATGCCATGACAGATATCGATTTAGAACAAAACCGTGCAGGTGATGCGGTCGCAAGATTACAACTCGCATTAAAGCAAAGGCCCAATAACAATGTCCTTATTGCCAACTTAGCGAACTCATATATGCATAATAAGCAATATAACGAAGCTAATCGCCTACTTTATCGTTATACCTTTGATAACCCAAACGATCCTATTGGCTGGCAATTAATGGCAGAAAATTCAGCCAAACAAGGTGATAGAGCTCATGAATTAGCTGCTTATGCGGAAGATTTAGCACTCAGAGGTGACTTTGAAACAGCGATCCGTTACTTAGGTGATGCAAGCAGACAAGTTAAGCTGGGTAGCAATGATCAAGCTCGCTTTGATGCTCGCATAGACCAATTAAGAAAAATTCAGCAAAGAGACAGCCAATTTAAATAAGGGACAATCATGACCAAAAAAGTGACGATTTATCATAATCCACGCTGTTCAAAAAGCCGTGAAACCTTACATTTACTCGAAGAAATGCAAATAACGCCTAATGTTATTCACTATCTAGATACAGCACCTTCAGTAACGGAGCTTAAAACACTGCTCAAAGCATTAGGTTTTAATGATGCAAGAGAGTTAATGCGCACAAAAGAAGAAATTTATAAAACGCTAAAACTGGCTGATGAAACATCACAAGATGCATTAATTCAAGCAATGCATGAAAACCCTAAACTTATTGAACGCCCTATTGTGGTTGTCGGTAATAAAGCCCGTTTAGGCCGTCCACCAGAGCAAGTAAAAGAACTGTTTATTTAATCTTCAAAATTTAAAGCCCATATTTATGTTCTTACATATATGGGCTTCTCTCTATTTACTTCACTATTAATCCCGCAACCGTTTACTCTCTTTTCTCAATTAATAAATAAATTATTAAATGTTGTTAAATTGTAAACATTACAATTAGCAAAGTGTTTCTTATTTCCACAATAGAAAAAAAACAATCGTTTTATGCTTTCAAAATTTTTCATCTCAACCTCATATTTTTTATGAGTAAGAAATCGCCATTTTTGAAAACTTCTATCGAGATCACACGACATCGTATAAACTCACAATTATAAGAAAAAAATAATCATGTGTTTCATTTATATTGTGACTCAAGTCTCTTTACACAAATGCATTCCTACATATCATGGATATCAGAAAATATGATAGCAGAATTGATAAACAATAAATTCTTGCCAAAATATTTTTTCATTATCATCCAAGAAAGAAATTAACAAAAAACACACATTTAAAACAATACTGCAACACAGCAATAAGCTTTCAATTTGTTATTTACTCTATCTCTTCTTTTATTGTTGTTTTTTTAACTTGATAACAATTAGTCAGTGTGAAACGAAGTTGTAGATGTATATGAAATAAACAACGTTATAGCCAACATTATGGGCAATTAAAACTAACCAATCGCCATTATTGGTGTCGGGTGATTGCTAGGCTAATAGGAAAACAGATGAATATCGTACTTAGATTAAAACTTGTCTCATTCCTCCAGTTCTTTATATGGGGATCTTGGCTTGTAACATTTGCCTCGTATCTCTTTGGAGAGCTGCATTTTAAAGGTAGTGATGTTGGGCTTATTTTCAGTGCTCTTGGACTTGCCTCACTTATCGCACCCGTCATCATGGGATTTATTGCAGATAAAATAAACAACCGCAAATTAGTGTTTATTACCCTGCATATTTTTTCTGCATTAGCATTAGTGTTAATGTCGCAAATGACGACAGTAACCACACTATTTTTTGCAACTTTATTACATTTATTGTTCTTTATGCCAAGTATCTCAATGGCAAACAGCATCATTTTCGAACTGTTAGAACAAAAACATTTAGAGCCTAATAACTATTTCCCTAAAATTCGTGTTTACGGCACTGTTGGTTTTATTGCAGCCATGTGGGTTATTAGCTTCTTAGGTTTAGGTAATAGTTACCACCAGCTCTTCGTTGCAGCGATCGCTTCTATTGTTTTAGCTATATTTGCAATGTTCTTACCTGCAACTAAAGCAGCTGACAAAAATGAAACTAAAGCCGAAGAAGTGGCATTTAGTATCACTAATATCTTGCAAGTATTTAAAAAGAAAAATGTCGTTGTTTTCTTATTCTTCGCAACACTGTTAGGATCTGTACTGCAAATTACCAATACCTTTGGTGTGCCATTCCTACAAGATATCGCACAATCTCCAAATGCAGATGATTCATTCTTTGCACGTTATCCTTCTGTGTTCTTATCTATTTCACAGATTTCAGAAGTCGTATTTATTCTATTTCTGCCACTGTTATTAAAACGTGTAAGAATCGAAACGATCGTTTTATTCAGTATGGTTGCTTGGATCTTACGTTTCGGCTTCTTTGCCTACGGTGACTACACATCACTAGGTCAAATCGTCTTATTGTTATCAATGATTGTGTATGGTTGTGCATTCGACTTCTTTAATATCTCTGGTTCACTGTTCTTAGAAAAAGAGATCCCTTTACAATATCGTTCAACAGCACAAGGTATGTTTATGACCTTAGTGAACGGTTTTGGTACTTATTTAGGTGCAATGTTAAGTGGCTGGGTCATTGATTTATATACCACCAATGGTGCGGTTGATTGGAAATCATTCTGGTTAATCTTCACTGGCTACACGGTTGCAATCACTGCACTTTATCTGATTTTCTTACTGGTTCCTCAGAAGAAAGCCAAAGTAGTAGAAGCAAACTAATTATTTAACCCTCCTCCTTTATTGTTTGTGTCTCTCGCCGCTTGCCTTGTATAAAGACAAGCGGTTTTTTTATCTTGTGTTTTTATTAGAAAAGACAAAAATAGAAAATTCACCCTTAATAAATAACAAATATTTGTTACCTTCAATGGGTGTTGAATTTGAAAAAGAGAGGTAGGATTGAGATTATTCGCCTCACCTAACGAGATGAGTGAGGCTATTTAAAGTTTGAGTATATCTTTCACAAATGGGATGGTCAGTTTACGTTGAGCAACAATAGAAGCGTGATCAAGTTCATCAAGCATTTCAAATAAGGTGCGCATTTTTCTATCTAAACGTTTTAATACAAAACGACCCACATCTTCAGGTAATTCAAACCCACGAAGTTTTGCTCTTAATTGCAGCGCCTGAATTTTTTCTTCGTCACTTAAAGGTTGCAAACGGTAGATTTGCCCCCAATCAAGGCGAGATGCTAAATCAGGAAGTTGTAACTCTATTTGGCGAGGCGGTCTATCCCCTGTAATTAATAAACAGGTTCGTCCATGCTCTAAAACACGGTTATAAAGGTTAAATAAGGCGAGTTCCCACTCTTCATCACCAGCAATACACTGAACATTATCAATACAAACTAAGGATAAATGTTCCATGCCTTCAAGAACATCGGGAACAAAATAGGCACGTTTATCAAGGGGAACATACCCAACAGCATCACCTTTTAATGAAAGCTCAGCACAAGCGGCATGTAATAGATGGCTCTTTCCACCTCCGTCACGGGACCAGAAATAGATATAACTGCCATGAGATTGATGAATGGCGGTTCGAATTGCCGCGACTAACGACGCGTTTTCCCCTGCATAAAAGCTATCGAATGTCTCATCATCGGGCAGAGATAGTGGTAATGATAGCTGTGACGGCGTATTCAGAAGCACCTCACCTGAATAGTTTAATAAACGTGGTGATTCTAACACAAATTCTCACAAGGTCAGAACCAATATTAAAAAAGCACATTGCACTGATTAAGATAACAGCAAGATCACCGAGATAAGCCTATTTTATATACTCCTATCACCTCATTGAAGGGTTTCCTAACTGTACCTCGAGTTATTTAGAGCCAAATCAGAAAGCATTCCGTGTTTAATTAGTTTTACTTTATTATCTGAATTTTAATTTCGCAACATCATTACCAGAAGGTTGCTGATAAATGTCGAGCTTAAAATATTTGGCTGATGCATTTATATACTCAAAAATTTCAGATTGAGTTTCTTCATATTCAACCCAAGTGGTTGCACGAGTAAAACAATATAACTCTACAGGTAGTCCCATTGGTGTAGGTGGCATTGTTCTGATCACTAAATACATATCAGGTCGAACATCACCACGCATTTTTATCCAATTTAGCATGTACTTACGAAATAACTGTAAGTTAGTCACGCCTTTTGTTTCTAACCACTCATTAATATCGCCAATTTCTTCTTCTTTTCCTTCAAGCATCGTTTCTATGCTTTTACGAAGCGGCGCTGTATTTTTTAATTCTAATACTAACTCTTGCGTTGCAAATGAAATCGAAGATTGGTCAATATAAAAACTACGTTTAATCCGACGCCCTCCCGATGAAAACATCGGTTGCCAGTTAGTATATTTTTCGGTCAAAAAGTCTTTGGTTGGAATACGGGAAATTGTATTATCCCAATTACGTACAGTGATCGTATGTAATGCGATATCAATAACCTCACCGCTGATATTACTACTGGGTAATTCAATCCAATCATAAAGCTTTAATACTTTTCCGTTAGAGATAAGAATATTGGCAACAAAAGAGATAAGTGTATGCTGAAAAACAAACATTAACACCGCAGCAATGGCACCAAAGCTTGAGATAATAATAAGTGGTGATTGCTCAGTAAATAACGCAATAATCAGGATAAAAGAGATAATCCAGACCACAATTTTGGCAATTTCAATATAGCCTTTGATGGAATTATTTCGATGCCACGCTTTTTTAGCGTGCCTAATATTGAAGATATCAAGAGCGTTATTAAGCAATGAAGCGATATTGATGATAATAAAGGCGCGAGCAACCGTTTCAAAGATAATATTCATTTCAGCTGAAAAAGACGGTAGTAGCTGATTAATATAGAGAACAAGTGTAACTGCAACAATAGATGCGCTCTTTTTAGCAATATCTTCTATGGTTTCTTCATCTGAAAGCTCAGTAAATAAAAAAAGTAAACGCTTTGCTATTCGGCGGAAAATCATTTTGGCGAGAAACCACACCACCAGCAACACAATAACTAAAAATATTGTGGTAAAAATCTGCTTTGATGTAATGAAATCATAAATTTCAATCAGCTTTTCCATAAATTACGTTATACCTTTTTTGAAACACCCCAACCTTAAAACGAATATCACTTAAATAGCAGATAAAATGCCTATTTCGCATAAGAACAGACCCCCATTGTCTCATTTATTTTATTTAAATAAACATCATGATTGAATTAATCATGCTTTTCTAAGTTTTTAATACTTAAAACATCAAAAATCTTAGTTTTTAATATGACATAAAAATAAAACACAATAAAAAAGGTGGAGATCATCCACCTTTTTTATTAATTTCAGCATATTGCTTTAGATTTACTTAATCGATTACTTTTTGTTTGCTGTACCACTAACCGATTCAATGGTGTTATCTACTAATTCTGTTTCAGGGCGAACAACACTCACTAATTTAAAGATCAAGCTTAAAACAATACCCACGATGGTTGCTAATGCCATGCCTTTTAATTCAGCAGCACCAATTTGAATGGAAGCACCACTCACACCGACAATCAGAATAATGGCAGTTAATATCAAGTTTTGCGGTTTATTATAATCCACTTTTGAATCTAACAAGACACGAATACCTGATGCACCAATAACACCGTAAAGCAGTAATGAAACCCCACCCATAACAGGAACAGGTACAGCAGCGATAGCCGCAGCCAGTTTACCGACACAAGATAATAAGATAGCGAGAATTGCCGCACCACCAATAACCCATGAGCTGTAAACCTTAGTGATAGCCATAACACCAATGTTTTCACCATAAGTGGTATTAGGTGTTGAACCAAAGAAACCCGAAATAATGGTAGAGAAACCGTTTGCGAACATAGAACGATGTAAACCTGGGTTTTTCATTAAATCGCGTTGTACAATATTTGCTGTAACAACAAGGTGCCCAACGTGCTCAGCAATAACAACTAATGCGGCAGGTAGAATAATAAAAATAGCACTCCATTCAAAACGCGGTGAATAGAATGTCGGTAGTGCAAACCAGTTAGCTTCTTTAATTGGTGTAATATCAACAACGCCCAAGAAGAAAGAGAGTGCATAACCTGCTAATACCCCAATAAGAATAGGAATAATAGCAAGGAATCCTCTAAACATCACAGAGCCTAAGATAGTCACACCTAAAGTCACCATAGAAATAAGCAGTGTCTGACTATCAACTGGTGCATCTGCACTTGGTAATAATCCTGCCATTCCCGCAGCGGTTCCTGCTAATTCAAGCCCGATGACGGCAACGATTGCGCCCATTGCCGCAGGCGGGAACATCACATTAATCCAGCCTCGCCCTGCTATTTTGACAATACCAGCAACGATACAAAATAACACACCACAGACGATGAATCCCCCAAGTGCTAATTCATACCCTAAAGGTAACAACAAAAGCACAGGTGAGATAAACGCAAAACTTGAACCTAAATAAGCAGGAATGCGTCCTTTACAAATAAAGAGATAAAGCAGGGTTCCGATCCCGTTAAATAATAATATTGTTGCCGGATTAACTTTAAATAAAATTGGCACAAGTACGGTGGCGCCAAACATTGCAAACAGATGCTGAAGACTCAACGGGATTGTTTGTAATAATGGTGGGCGCTCTTCTACCCCGATTGCACGACGAGTCATGCTTACGACCTCTCTTTAATATGAATGTGAAATTGGTTTGTATATTTCTAACTATAGAACAAGATAATTAGGTTCAAAAAAAAGCCGACTATCAAAGTCGGCTTAATTATTATTTTGTACCAAATATCTTATCACCAGCATCGCCAAGACCTGGAACGATGTACCCGTGCTCATTAAGATGGCTATCAATAGATGCAGTATATAATTCCACATCTGGATGAGCTTCTTCTAATGCCTTAATACCTTCTGGAGCAGCAACCAGTACTAATACTTTAATTGAAGTACAACCCGCATTTTTTAATAAATCAATTGTGGCAATCATAGAGCCGCCTGTTGCTAACATAGGGTCAACAACAAGAGCCATACGCTCTTCAATATTGGATGCTAATTTCTGGAAGTAAGGGACAGGTTTTAATGTTTCTTCATCGCGGTAAACGCCAACTACACTGATTCGGGCACTAGGAATATTTTCTAATACTCCGTCCATCATCCCGATACCTGCACGGAGGATAGGAACTACTGTGATTTTTTTTCCTTTAATCTGTTCTATCTCTACCGAACCACACCAACCTTCTATTGTTACCGTCTCTGTTTCTAAATCGGCGGTAGCTTCATACGTCAGTAGACTGGAAACTTCTGAAGCCAGTTCACGAAAGCGTTTAGTGCTTATATCATGATCTCGCATCAGCCCCAATTTATGTTGAATGAGTGGGTGTTTTACCTCAACGATCTTCATAATTTCTCCTAATGTACGACGCAGCCTGACAAAAAAATCGCGAGATTATACCGCTTTTTTGCCAACATTCCATCGTTTTTCTATTGATATTGATCAAGCGCACAGCTTTTAACCACACCAACATGAATAATTGTGACCTATAAAGAAGATCCTCGCAAACGTTTGCTTTGCCTGTTAGAATAGCGCCCGCACACATTTTTTCTTAACAGCAACTTGCCGTGAGGGCTCTACGTGACTAACAAATCCTCTCTCAGCTATAAAGATGCCGGTGTCGATATTGATGCAGGTAATGCTTTAGTCGATCGTATCAAAGGTGTAGTAAAAGAAACCCGCCGTCCTGAAGTTATGGGGGGTTTAGGTGGCTTTGGCGCACTTTGTGCAATTCCATCTAAATACCGCGAACCTATTTTAGTTTCAGGCACAGATGGCGTAGGAACTAAACTTCGCCTTGCGATGGATTTAAATCGCCATGATGACATCGGGATTGATTTAGTCGCAATGTGTGTCAACGATTTAATTGTTCAAGGTGCAGAACCCCTTTTCTTCCTTGACTACTATGCCACAGGAAAATTAGATGTCGATACCGCAGCACGCGTAGTAACAGGTATTGCAGAAGGTTGTAAGCAATCTGGTTGTGCATTAGTCGGTGGTGAAACTGCTGAAATGCCAGGAATGTATCACGGTAATGATTATGATATCGCAGGCTTTTGTGTCGGCGTGGTTGAAAAATCAGAAATTATCGATGGCAGCAAAGTTAAAGCTGGCGATGCTCTAATCGCTTTAGCATCAAGTGGTCCTCATTCTAATGGTTATTCATTAGTCAGAAAAATTCTTGAAGTCAGCAATACACAAGCTGAAAACACATCCTTAGGCAATAAATCATTAGCTGATCACCTATTAGCCCCTACTCGTATTTATGTAAAGTCACTACTTTCATTAATTGAAAATGTGGATATCCATGCTGTGGCACATATTACAGGTGGCGGATTCTGGGAAAATATTCCTCGTGTATTACCTGAAAATACGCAAGCGCGTATTGATAGTAAAAGCTGGGAATGGCCACTGGTTTTTAAATGGTTACAAGATGCGGGACAAGTCAGCACACATGAAATGTATCGCACCTTTAACTGTGGTGTTGGATTGTTAATTGCCGTTAACCCAAATGACGTTGAAAAAACATTAGCACATCTTGCTGAGTGTGGTGAAAACGCATGGTTAATTGGTGAAATTGCGCCACAAGCTGCGGGTGAAGCACAAGTTATTATTAACTAATGAAAACATGTGAATGAAAAATATTGTCGTCCTCATCTCAGGAAACGGCAGCAACCTACAGGCGATTATTGACGCCTGTAGGGCAAATAAAATCACGGGTAATGTGGTTGCTGTCTTAAGTAATAAAGCTAATGCGTATGGTCTTGAACGGGCAAAACTTGCTGATATTCCAGCATATTTTGTTGATCCAACTCTATATAATGACAGAGCTGATTACGATAAAGCATTAATTGAAAAAATCGATGCTTATCAGCCCGACATTGTGGTTTTAGCCGGTTTTATGCGTATTTTATCGCCTGATTTTGTGACTCATTATCAGCATAAATTATTAAATATTCATCCTTCTTTACTTCCTAAATATCCCGGATTACACACTCATCGCCAAGTTTTAGCGAATAAAGACTCTTTTCATGGCGTTACCGTCCATTTTGTTACAGAAGAACTTGATGGTGGTCCCATGATTATTCAAGCTCGCATTCCTGTTTTACCAGATGATACTGAACAATCATTACAAACAAGAATACAAGCAGAAGAGTATCGTATTTATCCATTAGCGATCGGTTGGTTAGCTGACGAGCGATTAAAAATGCAGAATAATCAAGCCGTTCTCGATGATATTGCGCTTTTCGACAACCTTGATTGACTATTTCGTTTAAGATAAAAAGTCACATTGTGCTACACTGTAGCCCGCGTGACTTTTTTTATGTCACCCTTTTCTCTTTTTATTCAATGCATTCACCGAGGTGCTTATGTCCGGTGGTAAGAAAGTTCCACCTATAAAATTACGTCCTCTCGAACGAGAAGATCTCTCTTTTGTCCATCAACTTGATAATAACGCCAGCGTTATGCGCTATTGGTTTGAAGAGCCTTATGAGGCTTTTATCGAGTTAAGCGACCTTTATGAAAAACATATTCACGACCAAAGTGAACGCCGTTTTATTGCCGAAAGTGACGGCACTAAAGTTGGACTTGTCGAGTTGGTTGAAATTGATTATGTTCACCGTCGTGCTGAATTCCAAATTATCATCGCTCCTGCGCACCAAGGCCATGGATATGCTGCACGCGCGGCGAAACTTGCGATGGATTATGCATTTTCTGTACTTAATTTATACAAACTCTATTTAATCGTCGATAAAGAGAATGCTAAAGCGATTCATATTTATGAAAAGCTTGGCTTTAAAAAAGAAGGTGATTTAATAGATGAGTTTTTTGTTAACGGTGCCTACCGTTCTGCGATTAGAATGTGTACTTTCCAAGCACCTTATTTTGAACAAAAAGCCAAAGAGGCAAAACCCGAGAATTTTGTTAAACCGGGTGCGACTATTAAGCAACACGTCTGATTTATTCAGATATTAAGTTTTAACTTTAACCCTTGTTGGAGTTCAGATGTCCCAGGAACGACTCTATATTGATAAAGAGATCAGTTGGCTTGCGTTTAATGAACGTGTATTACAAGAAGCGGCTGATAAAAGAAACCCGTTAATTGAAAGAGTCAGGTTTCTGGGGATCTATTCAAATAATCTTGATGAGTTTTACAAGGTTCGTTTTGCCGATGTAAAACGCCGTATTTTGATTAATGAAGAACGTGGCTCACGCTCTGCGTCAAGCCATGCTCGTCATCTTATAAAGAAAATTCAATCAAAAGTAGCTAAAGCCGACCAAGAGTTTGATGCTTTATATAATGATTTGTTACTTGAAATGGCGCGAAACCAAATCTTTTTAATTAATGAACGCCAAATCTCGCCTAATCAACAAATCTGGTTACGCCAATATTTTCGTCAAAATTTAAGAAAACACATCACGCCTATTTTAATTAATCCTGAAACAGACTTGGTTGAGTTTCTTAAAGATGACTACACCTATTTAGCGGTTGAAATTGTGCAAGGGCAAATTATTCATTATGCCCTGTTAGAAATTCCGTCAGATAAAGTACCTCGTTTTGTTATTCTGCCGACAGACCAAGGGCGTAGTAAGAAAAAATCCATGATTTTATTGGATAATATTTTACGCTACTGTCTTGATGAGGTGTTTAAAGGCTTCTTTGATTATGACTCATTAAGTGCTTATTCCATGAAAATGACGCGAGATGCAGAATACGATCTTGCAACAGAAATGGAATCAAGTTTACTTGAAATGATGTCATCAACATTAAAACAACGCCTTACCGCAGAGCCTGTCCGTTTTGTTTATCAACGCGATATGCCTGATGAAATGGTGGCGTTGCTGCGCAGTAAATTAGGTTTATCGAACAATGACTCCGTCATTGCTGGTGGTCGTTATCATAATTTTAAAGATTTTATTAACTTCCCAAATGAGGGTAGTAAATTTCTATTAAATAAGCCTATTCCACGTTTACGCCATATTTGGTTTGATAACTTCCGTAATGGCTTTGATGCAATACGTGAGCGTGATGTTTTGCTCTATTATCCTTATCATACCTTTGAGCATGTGTTGGAATTGTTGCGCCAAGCCTCTTTTGACCCAAGTGTTATCTCAATCAAAATCAATATTTACCGTGTTGCTAAAGACTCTCGAATTATTGATTCGATGATCCACGCTGCGCATAACGGCAAACGTGTCACGGTAGTTGTTGAGTTACAAGCACGTTTTGATGAAGCAGCGAATATCCACTGGGCAAAACGCCTGACTGAAGCGGGCGTTCACGTTATTTTCTCTGCACCGGGCTTAAAAATTCACGCGAAGTTATTTATCATTTCACGTTTAGAAAATGGTGAAATCATTCGCTATGCTCATATCGGTACGGGGAACTTTAACGAAAAAACAGCGCGTCTTTATACTGACTATTCACTATTAACGGCTAACACTGAAATTACCAATGAAGTACGTCGCGTTTTTAGCTTTATTGAAAACCCTTATCGCCCTGTCACCTTTGAGCATTTAATGGTTTCGCCACAAAACTCGCGCACCCTTTTAAATCAATTAATCACCAATGAAATTCACAGTGCACAAGCAGGGCATCCTGCGGGTATTACATTAAAAGTGAATAATTTAGTTGATGAAGAATTAGTTAATCGCCTTTATGACGCTTCAGAAGCAGGCGTAAAAGTACGACTGTTAGTTCGAGGAATGTGTTCTTTAGTGCCTAATCAGCCGGGATTTAGTGAAAACATTCAAGTAACCAGTATTGTTGACCGCTTTTTAGAGCATGATCGTGTTTATGTTTTCACCAATAAAGGGGATGAAAAAATCTTTCTCTCCTCTGCCGATTGGATGACGCGAAATCTTGATTATCGCATTGAAGTTGCAGTAGCTTTGCTTGATCCCCAACTTAAACAGCGCGTTCTTGATATACTGGATATTCAATTTAATGACACCGTAAAAGCACGTTATATCGATAAAGATTTAACAAATAGCTATGTTCCTCGTGGAAATAAACGTAAGATCCGTTCCCAGCTTGCTGTCTATGAGTATATTAAATTGTTAGAACAACCCGGTTCACGAGCGTAATTTTATGCCTTTATCACAAGATGACTCTTCACCACGTCCTTTAGAAATTGCGGCTATTGACCTCGGTTCTAATAGTTTTCATATGATAATTGCGCGTGTTGTTAATGGCGCATTACAAGTCTTAAGTCGTTTAAAACAGCGAGTTTATCTTGCTGATGGACTTGATGATGATAACGAATTAAGCGAAGAGGCTATGTTACGTGGGCTCTCCGCCCTTTCCCTTTTTGCTGAAAGGTTACAGGGTTTTCCCGCAGAAAATGTCACCGTCGTGGGAACACACACTTTGCGTGTCGCCACTAATGCGAAAGTCTTTCTTCAACGAGCCAAAGAAGTTATTCCTTATCCTATTGAAATTATTTCAGGGCATGAAGAAGCTCGACTTATTTTTATGGGAGTTGAGCACACTCAATCTGAAAAAGGTCGAAAGCTCGTTATCGATATCGGTGGTGGCTCAACAGAATTGGTTATTGGTGAAAATTTTGAGCCAATTTTAATCGAAAGCCAACGCATGGGTTGTGTCAGTTTTAGTCGTCAATTTTTCCCAGAACAAAAAATTAGCGAATCTGCTTTTCGTAAAGCACGAGAAAAAGCAGCGCGTAAAATGGAAAAAATTGCATGGCAATACAAAATGACTGGCTGGGATGTGGCTTTAGGGGCATCAGGAACAATTAAAGCGGCTCATGAGATCTTAGTTGAGTTTGGTGAAAAAGACGGTGTTATTACTCCAGAACGCCTACTTATGCTCACTAAACAAGTTTTACGATTTAAGAAATTTAAAGATATCGCCCTTCCAGGTTTATCCGATGAACGTAAACATGTTTTTGTGCCAGGTTTGGCGATTTTATGTGGTATTTTTGATTCATTAGGATTAAAAGCCCTACACCTATCTGACGGTGCATTACGTGAAGGTGTGCTTTATGAAATGGAAGGCAGATTTCGCCATCAAGATATCCGCCAGCGCACAGCTAAAAGCCTTGCAGAACACTATAATATCGATAGAGAACAAGCAAAACGTGTTCTTGAAACTATGCAATCTCTTTACGCTCAGTGGGCACAGCAAAATCCTAAGCTAGTTCGCCCTGATTTAGAGGCTATTTTAGTTTGGGCTGTTATGTTACATGAAGTGGGATTAAGTATTAATTTAAGTGGATTACATCGCCATTCTGCTTATATTCTTTCAAATACTGATTTACCTGGCTTTAATCAAGAGCAACAACTGTTATTAACAACTCTCGTTCGCTATCACCGAAAGGGGATCAAGTTAGATGAGTTACCTAAATTTAATCTTTATAAAAAGAAACAGTATTTTCCACTCGTACAAATACTAAGATTAGCAACTTTACTTAATAATCAGCGACAATCGACGACAAAACCTGCATCTTTGCGTTTAGTTACAGATGAAAATCATTGGACGCTTTATTTTCCTGCAAATTATCTTTCTGATAACACATTGATGGAATTGGATTTAGAAAAAGAACAAGAACATTGGCAGTCAGTTCCGGGGTGGAAACTGGATATAAAAGAGGAATCTGCTTAACAATATGATATTATACAGAAAAAGACGCTAGTCAATGCGTCTTTTGTTGCATCTATCATACAACAACTATCACATAACAACATAGGTTTGATTTGTGACGATAATATGAACATCACCAACGCAATATTGTTCAAGATTCATATTTTTTATACGGAGAAGACCGATAATCATCCTAAAATGGAATAATTAGTGTCAATGGTTATCTCCCTCGTAAGAATTAAAAAGGAATAACATGTCTCAACCAGCTATCAACAATGATACTGCGGCTGCCATCAATCCGTATTCACAAAAAGTGGCACACCTGCGTCAGCAAATTTTGAGCATCTTTCTCGAAGATGATCATTTTGTTGAAACCGTTTTAGGTGAAGCAAGTGAAAATGATAGGCTGAGCCACCATGAACTTCATGAAAAAATCACCACTGTTAGAGAATTACTACAAGATCTACACGCGGCAGATATTGCAGATATTCTTGAAGCCCTTCCCTATGACGAACGTCTCGCATTGTGGCATTTGGTTGATAATAATGAACGTGGTGCTGTTTTAGTCGAAGCTTCTGTCGCCGTTTGGGACAGCTTAATTAAAGATATGACTGACCGTGAATTATTACGATCGGTCGCCACATTACATGTGGATGAGCAAGCGTACATCGCAGAGCACTTACCTCGCGATACGATGCGTCGACTTCTTACCTATTTAGAACCAAGTCTGCGTAATAGAATAAGAGAAGTTCTTCAATATCCAAAAGACAGCGTCGGCCAGATGATGGATTTTGAGTTCGTCACTGTGCGAGGTAATGTTACGTTAAAAACGGTACAGCGCTATCTACGCCAACGGGGTTCTATTCCTGAAGCAACGGATAAAATTTTCGTTATTGATAATAAAAATCATCTGTTGGGCGAGCTTCCATTAACCACTGTTTTGACGCAATCTCCTGATAAGCTTGTCTCTGATGTAATGAAAACAGACACCGTGAGCTTTATGCCAGAAGAAAAAGGCGAAGACGCGGCGGGTGCGTTCGAACGTTACGACTTAATTTCTGCGGCTGTTGTTGATAGTAATGGTCTTCTAATGGGGCGATTAACTGTTGAAGATATCGTTGATAACATGCATGAAGAGAGCGATACCAATCTTCGTCGTATGGGTGGTTTGAGCCCAGAAGAAGACGTCTTTGCACCAGTCGGACAAGCGGTTAAAACACGTTGGACTTGGCTTGCTATCAACTTATGTACTGCTTTCGTTGCCTCTCGTGTTATTGGCGTGTTTGAACACACCATTTCCCAATTAGTCGCTTTAGCAACACTGATGCCAATTGTTGCTGGTATTGGGGGAAATACAGGTAATCAGACTATCACAATGATTGTCCGTGCATTAGCTCTACACCAAATTCAAACTGGAAGCTTTTCTTTCTTAATTTTAAGAGAACTTGGTGTTGCCTTTATCAATGGTATTGTGTGGGGAGGGATCATGGGAATTGTCACCTTCCTTCTCTATGGTGACCTTGCAATGGGTGCCGTGATGACAATGGCAATGGTGCTCAACCTGTTAATGGCTGCCATTATGGGCGTATTAATACCAATGACGATGATAAAATTCGGTAAAGATCCTGCCATTGGTTCAAGCGTTATGATAACCGCTATTACGGATACAGGTGGTTTCTTTATCTTCTTAGGTTTAGCAACTATCTTCTTAGTTTAAGACATTTTCTCATTACACTAACGCCACTGATAATAAAATGCAGTGGCGTTTTTTATATCAATCAAACAAATATTAAGCCGTTGTTGATAGGTAATAATAGACAAGCAACAATGCAATAACCAATGAAGTAATAAAAGTCTTTTTAACAGAGGCACTTAATAGATAACTGCCATTTTGATTGGCGTCATTAAGCATGGCTTTTAGTACTAAACCACCACCTAATGCAACGATAGAAAGTGATGCGAACAAAATAATTGCAGCTAAAAGAACAGCACTCATTGAAATAGAGACCATAAATCCTCCGACAGTTCAATTTGACTTACTGATGTAATTATAACCAACAATCACTTTTTTGACGCTTATTTTTGTTTTTATTTCTAATTCGACAATAAAATTCAAAAAAATCACACAATGCATAAAAACACAAAAATATGATTATACACACAAGATTTATTGGCATTGAATTTCAATTTCATTGATATTTTTGAAATTTAAGTTTATCAAAAATATTTTTAACATATAGCAGAATATTCTAGTAATCTATTTTCTATCAGATCATATCTTTCATTATTGATGAGAATAACTTTCTTAATTATCTAATAATTACTTTATTAACGAAAAATAATAAATTAAATTATGACTGAATTTATTATTCAATTTATAATTTAAATCGTAATAAATATATTCAATATAATATCTATTTTATTTGATAATATCGAAATTTCACTTATTAATAAGCATTGTAATATTTTTACAATATATCAACAAAGAAAATAAAATAAGAGTTTAATATTAAGTATCCACAATTAAACCACATAAAAACACAAGAAATGATAATAATAAAGTTCATTTCGTTGTTTTAATTTCATCTATTTACATTATTAAGAGCTTCCTGTTATAACTTAAACCATCATCACAACATTATTCTTTCTCGCATAAATAGCCTATAAATAACCATTCGATGTTATTTATTTTCACCCTATTTTATTCGTTAATTTTCAAAGAATTTACTTGTGATCTTATTACGCATTATTTTTTTATCACGATGATTATTATAGGTTGTAATTATGACATCACAATCACACTCCACTCAGCCGTTGAGTCAACCTACGGCAAGACCATTGAACCGCAACGACTATAAAACGTTGGGTTTATCCTCGCTAGGGGGAACGTTGGAGTTCTATGATTTCGTGATCTTCGTATTCTTTACGAAAACATTGAGCCACTTGTTCTTTCCCGGTGATAACGCCTTTATTGCACAAATGCAGACATTAGGTATTTTTGCTGCTGGTTACCTTGCCCGCCCTTTGGGTGGCATTATTATGGCACACTACGGAGATATTATTGGACGTAAACGCATGTTTACCTTAAGTATCTTCTTAATGGCTGTACCAACATTAGTTATTGGTTTATTACCAACTTATGCCAGTATTGGTGTTGCTGCACCATTATTGTTGTTATTAATGCGCATTATGCAAGGTGCGGCTATTGGTGGTGAAATGCCAGGTGCTTGGGTGTTTATCGCAGAGCACACGCCAAAACAACGTTATGGCTTAGGTGTAGGAACATTAACCTCAGGCATTACAGGCGGTATTTTATTAGGTTCAATCGTGGCAATTATCGTTCAACGTAGCTATACCAGCCAAGAAGTAAATGACTTTGCATGGCGTATACCGTTTATTTTAGGTGGCGTATTCGGTTTGATTTCTGTCTACTTACGTCGCTTCTTACAAGAAACACCTATCTTTAAAGAGATGGCTGCAAAAAAAGCCTTAGCACAAGAAATGCCTGTGGTTTCAGTTATTAAAAATCACAAGCAAGCGTGCTTAATTACTGCTGCATTAACATGGTCTTTATCAACAGCTATTGTTGTCACCATTTTGATGACCCCCGGTGTCATTGTTGAAGGGATCTACAAAATTGATAGAACGACATCATTAGAAGCGAACTGCGTTGCAACATTAACCTTAACCTTAGGTTGCATATTCTGGGGTTGGATTAGTGACAAATTAGGAACACGCGCGTCAATGACATTATCATGGGGTGGTTTGATTGTTACTGCATTCCATTTCTATGGCAGTTTAGATGCAGCAATGTCAGGTTTTCAGTTAGCGTTTAACTATGGTTTGATGGGCTTTTTTGTCGGGGCGATTGCAACTACACCTATCGTTAGCACAAGAGCATTTCCACCATCAATTCGTTTTTCTGGTTTGTCTTTTGCTTACAATATGGCTTATGCCTTATTCGGTGGATTAACGCCGATGTTAACAGGAATATGGTTAGAAAAAACTGCAATGGCAGGTGCATATTATGTTGCAGGCGTATCATTATTAGCTATTGCAGTCGCTTTCTTACCTTTAGCTTATAAAGGTTGGACGGCTGTAAAACCCACCACAAGAGAAAAAGATGTTGCATTGCAGATTGATAAAGTGATCAGTTAGGCCTTTATCAATATCACAAAATCGTTCTACCAGTCCCCTTATACAATACCGCCCTTAATCAGAGCGGTATTTTTTTCTTAAAATTTTATTTTTAAGAGCACAAATTACTGTGTCATTTTACTTAGCATCGGTGCGGTGATCAGCATTAGAACCGCGATAACACCTGTTACAATACCAATTTGTAAGAAGACACTGCTATAAATTTCTAATGAAGCATGAGCACTTTGTACGTCTTCTGGTACTGCCATTAAACTCGCAACTTTACCTGCAATAATTGCAGCGGCTGCCGAAGTTAAGAACCAAGCGCCCATAATAAAGCCCATTAAACGCTGTGGTACAAGTTGAGCAACCATCGCAAGACCTAGGCCAGAAATCATCAGCTCACCAATACTTTGGAAACCATAACTTGCGACCAACCACCATGAAGACACAATACCTGCTTCATTTGCCATGCTAGCACCTAATGGCAGAACTAAGAATGCGGTCGCACTCAAGAACATACCCACAGTGAATTTATATGGCATAGGTAGTTTATCACCCATAAAGTTATATACAGCCGCTAGTAGCGGGCTTGCTAACATGATCCAGAATGGATTAAGTGATTGGAATTGTTCAGGTTCAACGCTGAAACCTAAGATTGAGTGCTCAACGTTATGGATCGCGAAGAAGTTTAAAGAAGTTGGCATTTGATCGTAAAGAACGAAGAATACAACCGCTTCAACCATCAGCAAGAATGCAACAATCATCTTACGGCGAGCCGCACCCTTCATCATGAACGTTTCACGCGCAAAAATCAGGATGATACCTAATGAGATGATTGCTAAAGACCAACTTGCCACTTCATTATTATGTAGCAACCAAGTGGATACAGCGACCAGTGCAACAATACCCACCAGCGTTAATAATAATTTTGAATAGTTAAGCGGTTCAAAGTCAGGTCTAGAACCTTTATCTTTTATCCAACCACGACAAACAACAAAGTTTGCTAGTGTGATCAGCATACCCACAACACTCAGTGCAAATGCAACATCCCAACCATAATTAGCCGCCAACCACGGTGTCGCTAACATGGAGAAGAAAGAACCCACATTGATAGACATGTAGTACATGGTAAATGCACCGTCTAATTGCGGATCGTCTTTCTCATAACAGGTTGCTAATAATGAAGATGGGTTAGCTTTAAATAAACCATTACCTACTGCAATCGTTGCAAGTCCCCAATAAATCACGTCTTTATCGTGATCAGAGAATGCCACCATTGCATAACCAATTGCCAGTACGATTGCACCAAGAATAATAACCCTTTTAGTACCAAGGACTTTATCCCCAAGCCATCCACCGATAGCAACAAAACCATAGACCAACGCGGTAAATGCAGCAAAAACAGTGATAGCTTCCGCTTCACCCATGCCCAGCATTTTAACCAAGTAAACGGCCATGATCCCTTGAAGACCGTAATAGCCGAAACGTTCCCATAACTCGATTGAGAAGATAAGATAAAACGCGCGAGGCTGTTTAAATGCATTCAGGCTCGGTTTTTGTCCATCGTCAGGTGTGTTTGCAGTTGACACTAAAAACCTCTAATTATTCTATTACGCCTTTATATTTAGGCTAATTTTTTACAAAAATTTCGTTATTTAAGACAGAGTTAAAGCTCGGTGAATTTCATACTGGATTGTTATTCTTTGAAAAGAGTTCAACGCAGAGAAAAACAAGGTTGGCATTCTATCACTGGAAAGCATAATTATCTAAGAATTATAACTAACTATTGCGTTTTATCATAGTTACAGGCATTTGTACAAAATAGTTATGCGATTAAAAAAACATCAAACAAAATAACTCACTGATAATCAATAATTTATTTTTCACTTAATTATCCCTATATAAACAATTAAGCTACGCTACTGTTTACCTATATTTTGCTAAATTAGTTCTTATTGAATAACAACGGTAAAATAAGGCCAGTAGCAATTTGTTTTAACTGATTAAAATAACGCCAACAAAACACATTCCTTGACTTAATTTCCATATTTCCTCCATTTTTAACTGTGAAGAAACAGGTAGAATGTCACCATTCCAGATTTTCATTTCAGTATTTCTGATTAGCTAGTTGCCAGTGGGATCACAAAAGTAATGAATAAAAACAAAAATGCTAAAAAAAGAGTTTCTCTCATTATCGCTTTAATCGTCGTAATCGCAGGTGGTTACGCCTATTGGCAATTTAATGCAGCAAAAACAGCGTCGCCCGAAAATAAAGGGACTCAAGCAACAAACACCCAGAGTCGAGGTATATCTGGATCTCGTCGTCCTCCTTTGCCGCCTGTTCAAGTTGCAACATCAACACAAGAAGATGTCCCTCAATTTTTATCTGCTTTAGGTACAGTAAAAGCCACTAACAGCGTGACCGTCACTAGCCGTGTTGAAGGTCAATTAATGGCGCTACATTTCACCGAAGGCCAACAAGTTCAAAAAGGCGATCTCTTAGCTGAAATTGACTCGCGCCCTTTTGAAGTACAATTAGCCCAAGCCAAAGGACAGCTAGCAAAAGATCAAGCCACATTAGCAAATGCACGCCTTGATTTAGTGCGTTATCAGAAATTAGCGAAAACTAACTTAGTCTCACAACAAGAGTTAGATAATCAGCAAGCTTTAGTAAAACAATCTGAAGCCAGTATTCGTATTGATGAAGCCACTATCAGCAATGCACAACTGCAATTAACCTACAGCAAAATCACGGCACCTATTTCAGGCCGAGTGGGTTTAAAGCAAGTTGATGTAGGAAACTATATTTCTGGCGGTTCATCCACGCCTATCGTTGTTATCAATCAAATGGACCCTGTTGATGTGCTTTTTACTTTGCCAGAACAAGATTTAGCGAATGTTATTCAAGCACGTAAAAACAATGCAGATTTGCCTGTTACGGCGTTAGATAGAAATAATCAATTTGAATTAGCACAAGGCACACTATTTAGTGTTGATAATCAAATTGATGCAGCGACAGGCACCATAAAGTTAAAAGCCCGTTTCCCTCAACAAGAAAATACACTATTCCCTAATCAATTCGTGAATGTACGCCTTTACGTCACCACGTTAGAAAAGGCAGTGGTTATTCCTAATGCAGCATTGCAAATGGGGAATGAAGGTCACTTTGTCTGGGTTGTTGATAGCGAAGATAAAGTGAGCAAATTACGTGTTGAAGTTGCATTACAAAATGCAGAAAAAGTGGTTATCGCTTCGGGTTTATCAGCAAATCAACGTGTTGTAACCGATGGTGTGGATAGATTAACACAAGGTGCAAAAGTCGATATCGTGACACCAACAGCACCAAAAAATAAAGAAAATGACCGTGTTGTCGCGGAGAAAGCGTAATGACAGAAAAAACACACGGTACAGGTGGCGGTCCTTCTCGCTTATTTATTCTGCGCCCTGTTGCAACAACTTTATTTATGGTTGCCATACTGTTAGCGGGTATTGTTGGCTATCGTATGTTGCCAGTGTCTGCCTTGCCAGAAGTCGATTACCCAACAATTCAAGTTGTTACACTCTATCCTGGTGCAAGCCCTGATGTAATGACATCCGCGGTTACCGCGCCATTAGAGCGTCAATTTGGGCAGATGTCTGGATTAAAACAGATGTCGTCACAAAGCTCTGGTGGTGCATCAGTGATCACACTGATGTTTCAACTCACATTACCATTAGATGTTGCAGAGCAAGAGGTACAAGCTGCGATAAATGCAGCGACTAATCTGCTACCATCCGATTTACCTTATCCTCCGATTTACAGCAAAGTCAATCCGGCTGATCCGCCTATTTTAACCTTGGCGGTTACTAGCTCAACATTACCAATGACACAGTTGCAAGATATGGTTGAAACCCGTATTTCGCAAAAAATCTCACAAGTTAATGGCGTGGGTTTGGTGGCACTAGCGGGTGGTCAGCGCCCCGCTGTTAGAGTCAAACTCAATGCACAAGCCGCAGCATCTTACGGTTTAGATAGCGAAAAAATTCGTGTAGCAATCAATAATGCGAACATTAACTCAGCGAAAGGGAGCCTTGATGGGCCAACTCGCTCTGTGACGTTATCTGCTAATGATCAGATGAAATCATTAGAAGATTACCGCCAATTAATCGTTACCTATAAAAATGACGCACCAATCCGTTTATCTGATATTGCCACTATTGAACAAGCACCTGAAAACAATCAATTAGGAGCATGGGCGAATAATGAGCAAGCGATTATTATTAATGTTCAACGACAACCTGGTGTCAACGTTATTGATACCACTGATAATATTCGTAATTTATTGCCGGATTTAGTCTCTAATTTACCAAAATCCGTTAATGTTGAGATCTTAACAGACAGAACGACAACGATCCGCGCTTCAGTTAAAGATGTGCAGTTTGAACTTGGTTTAGCTATCGCCCTTGTGGTAATGGTCATTTATCTCTTTTTACGTAATGGTGTCGCAACCTTAATCCCAAGTATTGCCGTACCGCTTTCATTAGTAGGTACGTTTGCGGTGATGTATTTTTGTGGATTCTCTGTCAACAACCTCACTTTAATGGCATTAACCATTGCCACAGGCTTTGTTGTCGATGATGCCATTGTTGTGATTGAAAATATTTCCCGTTATCTCGAACGTGGTGATAAACCGTTAACAGCCGCTTTAAAAGGAGCTGGTGAGATTGGCTTTACCATTATTTCACTCACTTTCTCTCTGATTGCCGTACTGATCCCCCTATTATTTATGGGAGATATTGTTGGTCGTCTATTTAGAGAGTTTGCAATCACCCTTGCTGTTGCCATTCTAATCTCTGCGGTGGTTTCGCTCACATTAACGCCAATGATGTGTGCTCGATTGCTAAAACCTGAAAATGAAATCAAACACAACCGTTTTGAAATGGCGTGCGAGCGTTTTTTTGAAAAAATGATTGCAGTGTATGCAGTTTGGCTCAAACGTGTTTTAAACCATCAATGGATAACGCTTGGCGTAGCACTTAGCACATTAGTACTAACCGTATTGCTATATATGTTTATTCCTAAAGGCTTCTTCCCATTACAAGATAACGGGCTATTGCAAGGCACCATTGAAACCTCACAATCTATTTCTTACCAAGCAATGGTAGAAAAACAGCAACAGGTCGTTGATAAATTAATTGATGATCCTGCTATTGATAATATTGCTAGTTTCGTGGGTATTGATGGAAGCAACGCAACCTTAAACACCGGTCGTTTACAAATTACGTTGAAGCCTCTTGATCAGCGTGAAGATCGGATAGATGTGATTATTCCTCGTTTACAAGAGCGTATTGCTTCTATTTCAGGAATGACTCTCTATCTACAACCAACTCAAGATTTAACGATTGATACGCAAGTTTCTCGTACTCAGTATCAATTTACGCTACAAGCAACATCATTAGATGAATTGGCCTCTTGGGTACCCAAACTCTCTCAAGCATTAAAAGATAGCCCTGAATTGACTGATATTAGCAGTGATTGGCAAGATAACGGCATGATGGCGTATATCAAAGTGGATAGAGACTCAGCAAGCCGTTTAGGTATTTCAATGAGTGATATTGATAATGCACTTTATAATGCGTTTGGTCAGCGTTTAATTTCCACTATCTACACTCAAGCAAATCAGTATCGCGTGGTATTAGAACAAAATATTCGCAACGGAGATGGATTACAGGCACTTTCAGCCGTGCATTTAACGGGTAAAGATGGTGCGATGGTACCTTTATTATCTATTGCATCCGTAGAGCAACGCTTGGCACCGCTCTCTATTAATCATCAAGAACAATTTCCTTCAGCAACATTCTCATTTAATGTCGCGGAACAATCCTCTCTTGAAGAAGCGGTGAATGCAGTGAAATTGGCTGAAGAGCAGATTTCTATGCCAAAAGATATTACCACCCAATTCCAAGGGGCGACACTGGCATTTGAAAGCGCGCTTTCGAGTACTTTGTGGCTGATTATCGCGGCAATTGTAGCAATGTATATTGTATTAGGCGTGCTATATGAGAGTTTTATTCACCCTATTACTATTTTATCTACACTGCCAACAGCGGGTGTTGGGGCATTACTTGCTTTAATTGCAGCAGGCAATGAGCTTGATATTATTGCGATTATTGGGATCATCTTGCTTATCGGGATCGTAAAGAAAAATGCGATCATGATGATAGACTTTGCCCTTGCCGCTGAACGAGAACAAGGTTTAACGCCTTACGAAGCTATTTATCAAGCGTGTTTATTACGTTTCCGCCCAATCTTAATGACCACAATGGCGGCGCTTTTAGGTGCTTTACCTTTAATGTTGAGTACAGGTGTAGGGGCAGAATTACGTCAACCATTAGGGGTTTGTATGGTTGGAGGCTTAATTATGAGCCAGATCTTAACCCTATTTACGACACCGGTAATTTATCTGTTATTTGATAAATTATCGCTCTATATCAACCGCAATAAACACGTTGAAAATAATAACGGGGCTGTATCATGAAGTTCTTCGCCCTCTTTATTCAACGACCTGTAGCAACCACGTTGCTCAGTTTAGCAATTTCACTTTGCGGTGTATTGGGCTTTATGTTACTTCCTGTGGCGCCTTTGCCACAGGTGGATTACCCCGTTATTAATATCAATGCCTCATTGCCTGGGGCATCTCCTGAAACGATGGCATCCTCTGTTGCTACGCCACTTGAGCGCTCTTTAGGGCGTATCGCGGGGATTGATGAGATGACATCAAGCAGTTCGCTAGGGAGTACCAATATCACACTGGTTTTCGATTTAAATAAAGATATCAATACGGCGGCACGAGATGTACAGGCGGCATTAAATGCATCACAAAGCTTGCTACCTTCAGGGATGCCAAGCCGCCCACGTTATTATAAATCGAATCCTTCTGATGCACCGATTATGATTTTAACGCTCACCTCTGACACACAAAACACGGGTGAGCTTTACGATTTAGCATCAACACGATTGGCACAAAAAATCTCACAAATTGAAGGCGTCAGTGAAGTTTCTGTCGGTGGCGGTTCACTACCTGCGGTTCGTGTCGCCCTTAATCCTGATGCATTGTTCAATCAAAACGTAAGCCTAGATGATGTCAGAAAAGCCATAAACCAAGCTAATGTGCGACGACCTCAAGGCTTTGTGAATAATGATGATAATCGTTGGCAAATTCAAACCAATGATGAACTAAGCAAAGCCGCTGAATATCGTCCAATTATTGTGCATTACAATCAAGATGCGGTTGTGCGTCTAAGTGATGTGGCACAAGTGACTGATTCCGTACAAAACGCACGCGCTGCGGGTATGAGTGGCGGTGAGCCTGCTATCTTGTTGGTTATTCGCCGTGAAGCAGGTGCAAATATTATTGAAACCGTTAATCGTATTCGTGATGAACTTCCTGAATTGCGTGAGCTTATTCCTGCCAGTGTTGATTTAAAAGTTGCACAAGATAGAACACCGACTATTCGCGCATCCCTAGCTGAAGTTGAACGTGCGTTAGCCATTGCGGTGGCGTTAGTCATTTTAGTGGTGTTCTTATTTTTACGCTCAGGTCGCGCCACTCTGATCCCTGCTGTTGCTGTACCCGTTTCATTAATTGGTACATTTTCAGCGATGTATCTCTGTGGCTTTAGCTTAAACAACCTTTCATTAATGGCATTAACGGTTGCTACAGGTTTTGTGGTTGATGATGCGATTGTCGTACTTGAAAACATCTCTCGTCATATCGAAAATGGTTTAAAGCCTAAACAAGCCGCACTAAAAGGTGTCGGTGAAGTGGGTTTTACCGTACTTTCGATGAGTATTTCTCTTGTTGCCGTTTTTATTCCATTACTGTTAATGGATGGTCTTGTTGGGCGATTATTTAAAGAATTTGCCATTACGTTAACGACAGCAATCGCTATCTCTTTGTTTGTTTCGTTAACGCTAACCCCCATGATGTGCGCACATTTATTAAAAGGAATGAAACCGAAAGCACAGTCGCATTTACGAGGTTTTGGTAAGTTACTTTTCCGCGCCCAACAAGGTTACAGCGTCACATTACAAGCTGCATTGCGCCATAAACGCTGGGTTATGACGATTTTTCTCGCAACCTTGGGCTTAAATGTTTATTTATATATTAGCGCGCCCAAAACCTTTTTCCCCGATCAAGATACAGGTCGATTAATGGGATTTGTGCGAGCGGATCAGAGTATTTCATTCCAGTCGATGAAAGAAAAAATGGCTCGCTTTATGCAGGAAATTAATGCGGATAAAGACGTGGATAGCGTGACTGGTTTTACTGGTGGCGGTCGCATTAACAGTGGGTTTATGTTTATCTCCCTCAATCCGTTGTCAGAAAGAACTGACAGTGCGAATCAAGTTATTAATCGTTTACGCACAAAATTAGCGAATGAACCCGGAGCTAACCTCTTTTTAATGCCCGTACAGGATGTAAGAGCGGGTGGGCGTCAAGCCAATGCCAGTTATCAATTTACATTATTAGCCGATGATTTAAGCGAGTTGCGTAAATGGGAGCCTATTGTACGTAAAGCCTTAGGCGAATTACCTGAGCTTGTGGATGTTAACTCAGATAAAGAAGACAAAGGCGCTGAAATGGCTCTGACTTATGATCGCGATACGATGTCGCAATTAGGTATTAATGTCAGTGATGTGAATAATCTACTTAACAATGCCTTTGGTCAACGCCAGATCTCCACCATTTATGCGCCATTAAATCAGTATAAAGTGGTGATGGAAGTGTCTGAACAATATACCCAAGATGTCTCTGCATTAGATAAAATGTATGTGGTCAATTCACAAGGTGAACGTATTCCATTATCCGCATTCGCCAGTTGGTATCCTGCTAACGCACCATTAAGTGTGAATCACCAAGGATTATCCGCAGCGTCAACTATTGCTTTTAATATACCTGAAGGCTATACGTTAGCTGATGCCATTAATTCTATTGAACGCACAATGACTGAATTGGGTGTACCCAATACGGTAAGAGGCACATTTGCGGGCACTGCACAGGTTTTCCAAGAAACCATAAAGTCACAGCTTATTCTTATCTTGGCAGCAATAGTCACGGTGTATTTAGTGTTAGGTGTGCTGTATGAAAGCTATATTCATCCGCTAACCATTTTATCTACCCTTCCTTCTGCGGGCGTAGGTGCGTTATTGGCGTTACAGCTTTTCGATACCCCCTTTAGCCTAATTGCACTTATCGGCATTATGTTGCTTATTGGTATTGTGAAGAAAAACGCCATTATCATGGTAGATTTTGCAATTACCGCACAGCGTGAAGGTAAATTGTCTGCCAAAGAGGCGATTATTCAAGCCAGCTTATTGCGTTTTCGTCCTATTATTATGACGACACTTGCGGCGTTATTTGGTGCTTTGCCGTTAATGTTAGGCAGTGGTGATGGTGCAGAATTAAGACAACCTTTGGGTATTACCATCGTCGGTGGCTTATTAATGAGCCAGCTATTAACGCTCTATACCACCCCTGTTATTTATCTATTTTTTGATGGATTGCGTGAACGTTGGCAACAACGACGTATCAGCAAAAAAGAGGCAAATGCATGAAATTGAGAAGCAAGCTGTTTCTGGTGATTTTCGCAACGTGCATGGTGGTTGTCTTTGCTATGCATATTGGTATTCGTAGTAGCTTTCAACAAGGCTTTATTGGCTATATCAAGAAAAACAGTGAACAGCGAGCAACTCATATTGCAGAAGCCTTAACTGAACAATATGAATTAGCTGGTGATTGGCATTTTTTATACAAAGATGAACATTCTGTCTATCAAATATTAAGAACCATTGATCAGATAAGCCAAAGTGGTGATGGCCCTCCGCCTCGCGGTTGGCGTACACAGTTTTGGATTGTAGATAAAGACATGAAGCGCTTATTTGGACATGACAATCAATTTCCCGCAGAGACATTTAAAAAACCTATTACCTTTCACGATGAAATTGTTGGATGGGTGATTGTCAGTGCCGCAGATAAAATCAGTAGTGAAGCCGATATCAGTTTTGATAAGCAACAACTGCGTACCAGTTGGATTATTGCAGGTGCAACTGTTCTGTTTGCACTGCTAATCACATTGGTTCTTTCTCGCAGCATGATACGCCCTGTTAAGCGTTTGGTTGAAGCAACCCATAAACTGGCTGCTGGCGATTTCTCTGTTCGGGTTCATCCTACTAGTAAAGATGAAATCAGCCAACTCGCCACTGATTTTAACCAACTTGCCAGTACATTAGAAAAAAATGAGCAAATTCGCCGTGATTATATGGCCGACATCTCTCATGAATTGCGAACACCACTGGCTATCTTAAAAGGTGAGCTTGAAGCATTACAAGATGGTGTGAGAAAACCTACAGCCGAAACCTTAAATTCTCTGTTATTTGAAGTGACGAATCTGACTAAACTCGTCAATGATCTCCACCAGCTTTCATTATCAGATAGAGGCTCTTTAACCTATCGCAAAGACTTTGTTGATATTAATGAAGTAATTTTATTAGCGGTAGCCTCTTATCGTCACACTTACCAAACCAAAGATATTGCCCTATTCACCGAGTTAGATGATTTATCGTCGCTGATTGTACAAGCCGATCCAGATAGGCTTATCCAGCTTTTTCACAATCTGTTAGAAAATAGCGTTCGTTATACCTATTCTGGAGGTCAATTACATATCAGTACCAAGAAAGGCCATAATAGTGTGCTAATTTCATTAGAAGATAGCGCACCAGGGCTTGATGAATCGCAATATAAAGCGGTTTTTCAGCGTTTTTATCGTGCTGAAAGTTCACGAAATCGAGCAAGTGGTGGGTCTGGATTAGGGCTTGCGATTTGCGAAAATATTATTGAAGCTCATAATGGTAAGATAAGTGCCATGCCTTCCTCTTTAGGTGGCATGAAAATCCTTATAGAATTACCTGCATATTCTGATGATAATTAAGCCTTATCATTTTGCGCTAATAATTATTGAGCTGATAAATGACAACGACTGAATCACCCTATTCAATCCTAATTGTTGAAGATGAACCCAAACTTGCACAATTGCTCATTGATTATCTGCAAGCATCAGGTTATCAAACACATTGGTTAGCCGATGGCGCGGAAGTCAGCCATTGTGTAAAACAGCAGCACTATGATTTA
Organism: Proteus genomosp. 6; assembly: GCF_040139785.1. Classification (NCBI taxonomy): domain Bacteria; kingdom Pseudomonadati; phylum Pseudomonadota; class Gammaproteobacteria; order Enterobacterales; family Morganellaceae; genus Proteus; species Proteus genomosp. 6. Next base: position 87,018 of record NZ_JBEEVJ010000011.1, read on the forward strand.
GTTTTGTTAGATCTTATGTTACCTGTAAAAGATGGCATCACAATTTGTAAAGAGTTGCGCCAATTCTCCGACATTCCCATTATTATGGTCACTGCCAAAACAGAAGAAGTCGATAGATTATTAGGTCTTGAAATTGGTGCTGATGATTATATTTGCAAACCATATAGCCCAAGAGAAGTGGTCGCCAGAGTCAAAACGTTATTGCGTCGTTTTTATCGTCCTCAAGATATTGTTCAGAGCGATAAGTTAGTTGTGATTGATGAACAGGCTTATCAAATCCAATACAATAATAAAATTCTCGATTTAACCACCGCTGAATTTCGCCTATTAAAGGCCTTAGCCACACAACCAGGCAAGATATTAACGCGAGATCAGCTTATGGATCATCTTTATGATGATTACCGCATTGTGACGGATAGAACCATTGATAGTCATATTAAAAACTTACGACGTAAACTTGAGCAACTTAACGATCAAATTGAATTTATTCGCTCAATTTATGGTCAAGGTTATCGTTGGGAAACCCAAGCTTACCGTTTTCGATGATATTTTTTCAGGAATACATTGAACCTCGCTACACTTAAGCGCTAGAATCCACCCCTTTATGATATACCCCTACCCAATGTGTGGGGGGACTGACTTGAAATCAGAACCAGGAAATTAACCATGTTTACACCCGAATTGCTCTCTCCTGCTGGCTCATTAAAAAATATGCGCTATGCATTTGCTTATGGCGCAGACGCCGTTTATGCAGGTCAGCCACGTTATAGCTTACGTGTGCGTAATAATGAGTTTAACCACGAAAACCTTGCTAAAGGTATTCAAGAAGCCCACGAATTAGGTAAGCGCTTCTATGTTGTGGTTAATATCGCACCTCATAATGCTAAATTAAAAACCTTTATCCGTGACTTAAAACCCGTCATTGATATGGGCCCTGATGCGCTGATTATGTCTGATCCGGGTTTGATCATGATGGTACGAGAAGCCTTCCCTGAAATGGATATCCACCTTTCAGTGCAAGCCAATGCCGTTAACTGGGCAACCGTAAAATTTTGGCGTCAAATGGGATTAACTCGCGTGATCCTTTCTCGTGAACTCTCTATTGATGAAATTGCTGAAATTCGTAAGCAAGTTCCTGATATGGAATTAGAAGTTTTCGTTCACGGTGCATTATGTATGGCTTACTCAGGCCGTTGCCTGTTATCTGGTTACATCAATAAGCGTGACCCGAACCAAGGTACATGTACTAATGCTTGCCGTTGGGAATATAAAGTCGAAGAAGGCAAAGAAGACGAGGTTGGTAATATCGTTGAAAAATACACACCAATCCCAGTTAAAAACGTTGAGCCTACTTTAGGTGTTGGCGCGCCAACAGACAAAGTTTACTTAATCGAAGAAGCAAAACGCCCTGGTGAATATATGACTGCGTTCGAAGATGAACACGGTACTTATATCATGAACTCTAAAGACTTACGCGCGATTGAACACGTTGAGCAATTAACTCAAATGGGTGTACATTCGCTGAAAATTGAAGGTCGTACTAAATCCTTCTATTACTGTGCCCGTACTGCACAAATGTATCGTCGTGCAATTGATGATGCAGTTGCCGGTAAACCTTTTGATCCAACGTTGCTAACTACATTAGAAGGCTTAGCACACCGCGGTTATACAGAAGGTTTCTTACGTCGTCATACCCATGATGCGTACCAAACTTATGAATATGGTTATTCTGTCTCTGACACTCAACAATTTGTCGGTGAATTTACAGGTAAACGCGTAAACGGTTTAGCTGAAGTTGATGTTAAAAATAAATTTGTTTTAGGTGATAGCCTAGAATTAATGACACCAACGGGAAATATTCAATTTACGCTAGAAGCGCTGTTTAACAAAAAACAGCAGCCAACGGATGTTGCACCAGGTAATGGTCACATGGTTTATTTATCTGTTCCTGAAGATGTTGATTTAGATTTTGCACTGCTGATCCGCAACCTACAAGGTACAACAACACGTCAACCACATAAAATTGATGCGGTAGAAGTGAAGTAAAGCGTCATAATCTGATTTAAAGTGGTCAATTTCAAATACAGATCACATCAATAATGATTTGTTTACCGTATCATCAGTTCCGAAAAATAAAGAACTAGAATGAATACAGTAAGACTAGGAACCACCTCCTTGGCAAATCCAATCTCCCTTGGATTTGCCTTTTCTTTTTGTCCCCTTCTTATCAATCCCCCTTTTGTATAAAACCACACTCCTTTTTTCGTTATCATTTGTAAAAAACATAGTAATTTTCTCGATATCCATTACCTTTAAAAGAGTGATTCAATTAAAGGAACTCATCAATGAGTAAAATTAGTTTGCTAATCATTAATGGAAAAAGCGCGAATAATAGCGCATTGAGAAAAGCCGTTTGCCAATTACGTGATGAAGGTTTTGATCTCCAAGTGAGAGTGACTTGGGAATCGAGTGATGTGCAACGTTTTGTACAAGAAGCTATTGATATAAATGCTGAAACTGTTATTGCAGCTGGTGGTGACGGTACAATTAATCGTGTTGCATCTGAATTAATTCATCTTTCACCTTCATCTCCTCCCACTCTAGGTATTATTCCATTAGGCACAGCAAATGATTTTGCGATCAGCGCACAAATCCCTCGTGATATGGAAAATGCACTTAATTTAGCCGTTAAAGGTCGCGCTGTACCAATTGATGTTATCGCTGTGAATAAGACTCACTATTTTATCAATATGGCATCAGGCGGCTTTGGAACAAAAATCACAACAGAAACCCCTGAAGCCTTAAAATCAGCATTAGGTGGGGTCGCCTATTTTATTAATGGCCTTTTAAGTATTGACTCTTTAAAAGCGGATCATTGCACAATTGAAGCTGAAAATTTTCACTGGGAAGGTGAATCACTGATTTTAGGTATTGGTAATGGTCGTCAAGCAGGAGGAGGACAACAACTCTGCCCCGAAGCATTAATTAACGACAATAAACTCAATATCACCATTGTTGAAGCACACGAATTACTCCCTTCTCTTTTGAATAGCCTGTTTGATCGTAAAAAAAACGACAAGATTATCGAGCGCGACAGTCGCTGGGTAAACATTAGTGCTTCTCATGAAATGGTATTTAATTTAGATGGAGAACCACTTTTAGGGAATAAATTTGAATTTATTGTGTTACCTGAAGCGATCCACTGCCGGTTACCGCCTCAATGTGACTTGTTATCTTAGTGTAGATAAATGACAATCACTCTCATCTCATCATGAACTGGAGTATGTAATGACTGATATAGTAAGTTTGTTAGGTGCTGATGCAAAATCATTATTAGAACATCGTTGCCAAACCATCCCAAGCGAAAATCTCTACCTACCAGGTTCTGACTTTGTTGATCGTGTTATGATTGATAACAATCGCCCTAATAGCGTGTTACGTTCAATGCAAACCCTGTTTAATCACGGACGTTTAGCGGGAACGGGCTATCTGTCTATTCTACCTGTTGACCAAGGTGTTGAGCACTCTGCCGCGGCCTCTTTTGCCGCAAACCCACTCTATTTTGATCCAAAAAATATTGTTGAGTTGGCTATTGAAGCGGGTTGTAACTGTGTTGCCTCTACTTATGGTGTTCTTGCTTCTGTTTCTCGTCGTTATGCACACAAAATTCCTTTCCTTGTGAAGTTAAACCACAATGAAACCTTAAGCTACCCAGCGCAATATGACCAAACACTGTATGCCAGTGTAGAACAAGCCTTTGAAATGGGTGCTGTTGCAGTGGGTGCGACCATTTACTTTGGTTCACAAGAAAGCCGTCGCCAAATTGAAGAGATTTCAATGGCCTTTGAACGTGCTCATGAATTAGGTATGGTCACCGTATTGTGGGCCTATTTACGTAACCCTGCATTTAAAAAAGACGGTGTTGATTACCATGCAAGTGCAGACTTAACAGGTCAAGCGAACCATTTAGCCGCTACAATTGGTGCGGATATCGTTAAACAAAAAATGGCTGAAAATAACGGTGGCTTTAAAGCGATTGGTTTTGGTCATACTGATGAACGTGTTTACACCAAACTCACCACTGAAAACCCAATTGATTTAGTTCGTTATCAATTAGCAAACTGCTATATGGGTCGTGCAGGGTTAATTAACTCTGGTGGCGCTTCAGGTAATAATGACCTTGAAGATGCTGTACGCACTGCGGTTATCAATAAACGTGCGGGTGGTATGGGTTTAATTTTAGGTCGTAAAGCCTTCAAAAAATCAATGAAAGATGGCGTTGCGCTAATTAATGCAGTACAAGATGTTTATCTAAATAAATCTGTCACTATTGCTTAAAAAAACAATTCTGCGACACGCTAAAGCCCCTTTTATAGGGGCTTTTTTACATCACCACCAGCGATGAAAATGGTGTACAGGACCAAAACCTTGTCCAACCTCTAAACTGTCGGCATGTTCTAATGCTTGTTGTAAATAGGCTTTTGCTTGTTCAACACAAATTTGCCAGTTAGAAACTTGAGGACGAATAGCGGCCAAAGCGGCTGAAAGTGTGCATCCTGTCCCATGCGTATTTTTTGTATTAACGCGTTTTGAGGTAAATCGCCACTCACCTTCTTGAGTAAACAACCAATCAGGGCTTTCATTTTCGGTTAAATGCCCGCCTTTCATCAACACGGCTTTGCATCCTTGTTTTAGCAATGCATAGCCTTGTTGCTTCATCATTATTTCATCTTGAGCAACTTCACAACCTAGCAGTGCTGCCGCTTCAGGTAAATTAGGCGTGATCAAATCAACCAGAGGCAAAAGCTGAGTAACCATTTTATTAACCGCATCAGGCTGTAATAGAGGATCACCACTTTTTGCAATCATCACGGTATCAAGTACAACAAAAGGGATCGCATATTGCTGAAGTTTGTCGCAAACCACATCAATAATTGAGGCATTAGAGAGCATGCCAATTTTGGCACTATCAATTCGAACATCAGACAAGACAGCATCTAATTGAGCTGCAACAAAATCAGGGGATAAATCATAGACACTACGGACACCACAGGTATTTTGGGCAACCAGTGCCGTCATTACGGTTGTGCCATATACACCCAGTGCGGAAAATGTTTTCAGATCGGCCTGAATACCTGCACCACCACTAGGGTCGGTGCCTGCGATAGACAATGCATTGAATCTCACTGATTAACTCCTCCTTTCACCAGTTACAGAAAAGTCGGACTCTGTTAATCAGCAGAGTTACCTTGACTTCCCTACGCTGGCATTATCCAGATCAGGTTATACGGGTTCATCTCAGCCATAAGGCGCCCCGAGCCAAAGCCTGTAAATTCAGGCGATAAGGAGTATCGCATGCTCAAGATAAAGAAGCTAGTTTGATAGCTCATCTCAATCTATCGATTCTCTATTGTTGAGAGTTGTGATTCAGTAAGATAAATCAGCTAAGGTTGTATATAATAAATACTAAGCCGATGGCTTCTATTGCATGACACATCAATTTAAGGAATATATTTCAGCTATATTTAAATAATAAGAATAAAATAAATTATTTTGTTCGTTTTAACGACAATCGATATATTATCTGCTAGATGAGGTATTTATAATGCATTTCTGGACAATCACACAATGCGGAGGGGCTAAATGAAAAATGAACCATCGCAACAGAATAATGGACAATCAATGCCTTATCTTATTCCTGATGCAGATTTTAATGAAAAGTTGAAACTACCAGCTAAAAATATTGAACATACACTTCAGTTTCTCACTCAAGGTGTAAAAGATGTTGATTTGGAAGGTTTTGACATTCCAATAGGATACCGTTTAGTTAAATCATTACGTAAAGATCAGTACAGGCTTGTCACTACAGACAAAGAAAGTGAAACAGCCTATCTTGTTGAGCTTAGATTCCGACAAGACATAGTTTATGGAAAAACAACATGCACTCAAATAAAAGTGTGGCGTTCCCGTATACCTAAACATCGTAATGCTATAAGAGAATTACCTCGTACTTTTTTCTGTAATCTTTTAAAAGTTCATAATATCGTTGTTACTGATGAAGAACAAACCTCTGATGGTAAAGGTTTTTGGATTGATATGATTTTATGGGCTTTTAGTAAAGGTCATTATATTTATGCCTCAGATGGAACAGAAGAAGATAGACCATTACACTTAATTAACAGTATTGAAGATTTCTACAATAAGTGGGACGCTTTCTGCTGGGGTAAGGATCGTGATACTCATACTCACCGACTCCTTGTTATTAGCCAAGAAAAATTATCTCAATAAATGCTTTCTTCACGTTGAGAGAGTGTAAGCAACAATTCTTTAATTTGCACTCTTTCAACATAGGATTGTCTGTATAAAAAACAGACAACACTCCTGTTGTTAGCGCTTAAACCTAAACGTTTTATAAACCAACCTCTGTTTTTTTCTTTTTTTTATTTAACTCTTCTTATTCGTTACTCTATTATCCGCTGGAAATTAATCTCTTTTTATAACCTAATGTTATTGATATTAAATTTATCTCAATATTTTCATTAAGTCATAAAAATAGCTATTTTATGGAATTTTGCTGTTGAAAATGACCAACCTAAAATTATTTCTCTTTAACCTTATTTATCAGCTATTTATTAGCAATCTAATAAAAACTTAATTTTTCATTAAAAACAATACATTATTATAAAGATAAACAGCATTTAATATCAGACAAAATTACATCCATAAATATAATAAATCTATTTATTTTCTTTATAACCGATTCTTATCCCTTAAGATTTTATTTAAGAAGTAAAGTTTCAGATACCTCTTATCTTAAATACTTGTCGATTAAATAACACTATTAATAATGTTTATTTGTCATCACCAGAATCACTGTTTATGCCGTACTCGGAGTTATATTATGTCATCATCCTATTTTCACCCTAGCGTATTAGCCACAACGCTGTTGTCTCTTGCATTAACAACGTCTGCTTTCGCTTCTGAAAATAATTCCAATACCCATCAGATTATTACGACAGAAAACCAACAAATCACCAGCAATCCATCTCAATCTAATAATGAAGAAAGCTACTGGGGAAAATTCAAACGTAATGTCAATCAAACTTGGGACAATGACCAATATAACTACTATTTGCCTGTATGGACTTGGCATAATCGTTTTACTTACGATAAAGAAAAAACGGATCGCTATAACGAAACACCTTGGGGCTTTGGTATGGGTAAATATCGTTATGACAACGATGGTGATTGGCACTCTCTTTATGCGATGGCATTTATGGACTCAAATAACCGTGTACAGCCTATTATGGGTTATGGTTTTGAGAAAATGTGGTATCCCGGTGATAAAGACGGGTTTCGTATGGGCGCAGGTTTTACACTAAGTATTACAGCGCGCCATGAATACAACTATATTCCTATGCCACTCCCGTTACCGTTAGTTTCTGTCGGTTACGGACATCTTTCATTACAAGCCACTTATGTGCCTGGTACTTATAACAATGGTAACGTGTTATTTGCTTGGTTACGTTGGCAGTAATTTTTTATTTTTTCCGTTCAGAATAATTGCAAATGATAAAAATAGAACATAAAAAACGCATCTTAATGATGCGTTTTTTATTATCCAAATAAGTCAGTAATATTTAAATATCTTGGCTTACTTGAGTGCTATTAGGTGTTTTCTTCATGCGGGAAATCTTAAATCCAACCCATAAGAACGCAATCCAGAATGGCATTAAAATCACCGAAATATTCACTTGTGGCATAAATAAGATAATCACTAAAATCATGCATAAGAAAGCCAGGCAGATATAGTTACCATATGGATACCAAAGTGCTTTAAAGAAAGGCTCTACACCCTCTTTTGTTTTTGCCGCTCTGAATTTTAAATTCGCTAAACAGATCATGATCCAATTAAGTACTAACGTGGTTACAACCAACGCCATTAATAGTTCTAGTGCCTGATCAGGTAATAAATAGTTAACTAAGATACCTAATGAAGTCGCAATTGCTGACAATAGTAACGACACTACCGGTACACCACGTTTATTAATGCGAGAAAGCGCATGTGGCGCATTACCTTGTTTTGCCAAACCATAAAGCATACGACTATTAGAATAAACACCACTGTTATAAACAGACAGTGCAGCAGTTAATACCACGGCATTTAAAATATTCGCGATTAAGAAATTATCCAAGTTATGGAAAATCAGAACAAATGGGCTTTCACCTTTCACAACTTGAGTCCAAGGATAAAGTGAAAGTAACACTAACAATGAACCGATATAGAAAATTAAAATACGATAAACAACTTGGTTAGTCGCTTTTGGGATGCTCACTTTTGGGTTTTCAGCTTCAGCCGCAGTGATCCCCACCAGCTCAAGTCCACCAAAAGAGAACATCACAATGGCTAATGCAGACATGAACCCCGTAAAACCATGAGGGAAAAAGCCTAGCTCCCATAAATTGCTAACCGAAGCTTGAGGGCCACCATTACCACTTGCCAGTAAGTAGCTCCCAAATAAAATCATACCAACAATCGCTAATACTTTAATAATGGCAAACCAGAACTCTGTTTCACCATACATCTTAACGTTGATCAAATTGATTAAGTTGATTGCCACAAAGAAGATAGCAACGGAAACCCAAACAGGAATATCAGGTAACCAATAGTTAATGTATTTACCTGCTGCTGTTAATTCTGCCATACCGACAAGAATAAACATCACCCAATAGTTCCAGCCAGATAAGAAGCCAGCAAATGGGCTCCAATATTTATTAGCAAAGTGACTAAACGAACCCGCAACTGGCTCTTCGGCAACCATTTCGCCTAATTGACGCATGATCATAAACGCAATAAAACCACCAATAGCATATCCTAATATTACTGATGGGCCTGTCATATTAATAGTTTGCGCTATACCAAGAAACAGACCAGCGCCGACAGCACCACCCAGCGCAATTAGCTGGATATGTCGATTTTTCAGACCGCGCTTAAGTTCTGTCTGTTGCGACTCTCTCGCCATACATCCTCTTCTCTTTATTATTTTATCAACTTAACGTGTAAACTAATATTTACGATTTTGTTTATTTCAAGCCACCATTAAAACACTATTCTGACTTGAATAACAAATACATTTTATGCTAGGCGAAAAATAATAAGAAAAGCTATCTTTTAGTGATGCTTAGAGGGGAATAATGTGGTAAAGCGACAAAGACCTTGTTGGAAATCCTCTCCTCGATCGCAAAAATTATCTAAAGCCACAAGATAGAGGCCAAAGGTAATGACTAATGCAATAATTAAGCTAATAATTATTTTCTTTGCGTTCAATTTAAAATCCTTTAAATACATTTTGTTAGTATGACTTATCACATTATAAGCATTCGCTTAAATACGATAACAAGACAGGGAGTTGTTGTTATAAAATTCGCAATCAATTATCTCTATGAGTAAATTTAGCATAACTTTCATTATGAAAGGTAAACGCTTCCTCGACAGACTTCAGATAATTTGCATTATTTCGCTCTAAACTGTATGTAAAATGACCTTATATTATTTAAGTACACATTTTGCCAACGATTAGAGATAGCTATCCATTAATATGGATTTCTCTGTCTGCTATTTTTTGTATAAGATTAGGGAGTTAATTTTGATTTTTACCTTAACTTCATTGATAGAATGGAACTGTAATGCCACAAGATAATCATCTCGCATTGGTTTGCGCCCTAAGTAAATGGATTGAGGAGCATTTAGGCCGTGTTATCCATCTTGAAGAGTTGGCGGCTTATTCTGGGTATTCTCTTTGGCACATGCAGAAAATCTTTAAAGAAGTCACGGGCACCTCTTTAGGAAAGTATATCCGTCAGCGTAGATTAGCTGGAGCTATTCACTTATTACGTACCAGTGAGCGCTCTATCTTCGATATCGCCCTTGATTTCGGCTTTGGTTCACAATCTCACTTTACTTATATGTTCCGTAAAGAGTATGGCATCACGCCTTTCGACTTTCGGCAAAATCAAGAGATCGTTTTAGAAACCAAACAGCCTTTACATTTACAATCACCTTGTTGTGATTAACCCTTCCATTTATGTGGCATTATACAGATAGCCTTTAATGTCACATAAATAATACTCAAGCTATGTGATGATAGACCGCTTCGCCCTTCCTTTATCATAATTGCTTTTATTTAATATGGGGATGCTAATGAGTATTAAGCTTATCGCGATTGATTTAGATGGAACCTTGCTTAACAAACAACACGAAATTACGCCAGAAGTAAAACAAGCAGTTCAGCGAGCAAAAGAGGCGGGAGTTAAGATTGTATTAGCTTCAGGACGCTCCTTCAATGGCATCTATCCCTATTTAAAAATACTCGGTCTTGATACCTCTGATTGTTACTGCATCAGCAATAATGGTAGTCAAATCCATCAAGCAGATAATGGTGAAGTGATTATTCAAGATCTGCTCAATTTTGAAGATTATCTCTATTTTGAAAACCTTGCTCGTGAGATTGGCGTCCATTTTCACGTTATCAGCGATAATAAGATTTATACTACCAACAGTCATATTAGCCATTTCACCTGCCAAGAAGCCTTTTTATCTTGGACTCCGCTTTATTATCGTCCACTGAATGAAATGCAAACTGATATGTATTTTAGTAAGTTTATGATTGTTGATGCACCTGCCGTTTTGGATAATGCTATTCAATATCTTCCTACTAATATTTATGAACAATACAGCATATTACGTAGTGCCCCTTATTTTATTGAAGTATTAAATACCAATGTCAATAAAGGGAGTGCGGTTAAAAAAGTTGCTGAACATTTGAAAATCACACCAGAAAAAATCATGTGTATTGGTGATCAAGGTAATGATTTGGCAATGCTAAAATATGCGGGTTTAGGTATTGCGATGGGAAATGCGCCTGAAGAAGTGAAGAAAGTCGCTAAATTCGTCACACTTTCTAATGAAGAGCACGGTGTTGCAGTAGCTATCGATAAATTTATTTAAACACGATCTTTTTTGTGTTTTATCGCGAATGTCTACAAAATTATATAGCAATTGTGATCCTCAGCAGAGGATCACACTGCTTTTCGACCAAAAACATAGCCTTTTATTATTCTATAATTACTGTTAAATGAGCGTTAAATCTGCCTTTCTTCTTACATATCCTTCAGAATTTGTTACTATCAATTCACTTTTCGTTATTCAAACTGCATTTTCACAACATATTAAGCTGTTAATTAGGCTAGATATAGAATAACAAATATAAATCATTAATATATTTTCTTCACAGACAGGTAGTTTTAGTTATGCTTTCTACAAAAGACATGCTCGTTCTTGGGATGATGGTTTTCGCACTCTTCCTTGGCGCTGGCAATATTATTTTCCCTCCTATGGCGGGTTTCCAATCAGGAAGCCTCTGGTTTAGTACATCTTTAGGTTTCCTGGTTACAGGTGTCTTACTCCCTTTTCTTACCTTGGTTATCGTCGCAATTCGTGGACGTGGAGAGCGCCTTTCTGTTGATTTGCCTTCATGGGTGGCTGTGATTTTCTGGGTAGCACTGTATCTTATCGTAGGTTCTACTTTTGCGATGCCTCGTGTCACCAATACTGCTTATGAAATGGGTTTCTTACCTTTAGGGCTTATTGAGAAAAATACGGCAACACACCTTACTTTCGCACTTGTTTTCAATATCACAAGTATGTTTTTCATGCTCAAACAAGGCACAATGATAAGCGCCATTGGTAAGTTTATGACACCAGCACTGTTAATTCTGCTGGTGGTTGTGGGCATTGCTGTTGTGGCTAAACCGATTTCCCCAATTGGTGAACCAACAGGCCTTTATGCGGTAAATGGCTTCTTCTCTGGCTTTATTGATGGTTACCAAACCATGGATGTCCTCTCTGCTATGGCATTTGGTGGTATCGTTGCTCGTGCTTTATATACCAAAGGCATTACTGAACCACGCCAGATCGGTTTTATTACCATAAAAGCAGGCATGATTTCAGTCTTACTATTAGCAGCACTTTATCTGTGCCTTTTCTACTTAGGTGCAACAAGCCACTCTGTTTCTGTTTTTGCTGATCCAGCACTCAATGCTACTAACGGTGGCCAGATTTTCTCACGTTATGTTGATGCGTTATTTGGCTCTGTGGGTACTTGGTTGATGGGAGGTATTGTTTTATTAGCCAGTATGACAACACTTGTCGGTGTAACAAGTGCTGCGGCAGACTACTTTGCGACATTCCATCACCGTTTAGGCTATCGCTTTTGGGTTGTGGTATTTACATTAATGACCACCGTCGTATCAACGTTTGGTCTTGATACACTATTACGAGTGACTATTCCTGCATTATTAATGATTTATCCAACATCAGTCACATTGGTATTACTGCAATTTATTCGTAATAAATTAAAAGCGCCTCGCTTTACCTATCGCTTTACAATTGCAATCATTGTTTTGATGAGCCTTTTCGATACGTTGAAACAATTGAAATGGTTAAATGCTGATTTACTGCAATTATTTAGCTATATCCCACTGTCTGATTATGGCTTAGGTTGGGTATTACCAGGTGCGATTGCATTTGTGATCTCGCTGGTTGTTAGCTTAAATTTTAAAGAAGAAAATCTTCCAATAGAAAATACAGCGAAATAACCAGCATATATCACCTAATTTGTAATGCTGATTATAAGTTGATAAAAAAAGCGTCTTCCAAATTTTATATTGGAGACGCTTTTTGCTTTTCTATTACCTGCATTTTTACTATCTATTCAGTACAGCTTATCACAGGAAACTTTAAGTTCGGTATTTCTCAATCAATGCCTTTAAAATCGCCTCTGATTGAGCATCAGGAATACCATCTGCTTTGCTCGACCTAAAATGCATTTGAAAAGCCTTCACTACTTTTTGTGCATTATTATCTAACACACCATTCGTTGGTGTTTGATAACCATATTGCTGTAATAACTTTTGGAAGTTCGCGACATCAACAGGCTCTGAAGGATCTCTACCTGCTAAATAAGTTTTCACTAATTGCTTATCAGGCCAAGCACCTATACCTTGACTGGCTAATCTTTCCCAAGGAAATAAAGGACCCGGATCAACTTTTCTGAGAGGTGCAATATCACTGTGACCCAAAACGTTTTGAGGTTCGATATCATAACGGTCAATAATATCTTTCATTACCGCTGAAATCGTCACGATTTGATCCGCTGTATAAGAATACCAATACCTAAACTTGCCATTATCACGGTAACCCAGATTGACTATCTCGATCCCAATAGAGCAATTATTTAAGCTAGTTGCGTCTCCCCACTGACTAATGCCCGCATGCCATGCAATTTGCCTTTCATCCACTAATGAAGTAATCACTGGCTTTCCATCAATAGATGAAGGATGTGTAGGGATCAAATAGTGACTACTGACTCGCCCCCCAGTAAGAACCTTAAGCGAGCGTTCATCATCTAGCGCGGTATAGTGCATCACCAGATATTTTACGCAGTCATTTGCTTCCTGCTTATTAGGAATAACTTTAACTATATATTCACCTCTATCAATAAATACTGGTTGTTTGGCACAACTGGTTAGGAGGCTTATTGCAATAAGTAATCCTATATAATACCGACTAGACCTCATTTCTGATCCTTGATTGATTATTCCCAAAGTTAAATTGTAATAAAAAAACCCATATTAAAGAATATGGGTTCTGCGTTTTGACTCTTTTTTATTAGTGCTTTAGTTATTGCTCACTTTTTCACATCGAACTAAAGGTTCATCAGGAACAATATTCTCGTCCCAAATTCCTTCCTCAATGTCATCTTGTAACTCTGGATATTGGCGAATATCAAATGTCGGCAGTAAACCTGCTTGTCGTTGCTGGTTATAATCTTTAACTAATTTTAAGGCGACACCAGAAAGCAAGATAATTGCAATTAAATTAGTCATTGCCATTAATCCCATTGAGAGATCGGCCATTTTCCAAACAAGAGGCATATCCGCTAAAGCGCCAAACATCACCATAGCTAAAACCGCTGAACGTAAAAGAAATAGCCCTGTTGTGTGATTACGTCCAAGGAAAATCATATTACTCTCAGCATAAGCATAATTGGCAATAATGGAGGTAAAAGCAAAGAAGAAAATTGCAATTGCAATAAAAGTACTTCCCCAACCACCCACACTAGATGACAAGGCTAATTGTGTTAATTGAATACCGTTAATACCTTCAGGATAACTGTCTAGTACACCTGATGATAAAATGATCACCGCAGTGGCACTACAAATAACCAAGGTATCCATGAAAACACCTAGCATTTGAATATAGCCTTGAGATGCGGGATGCGGTGGATAAGGTGTTGCTGAAGCAGCCGCATTCGGTGCAGAACCCATACCAGCTTCATTAGAAAAGAGACCGCGTTGAATACCTTGTGTCATCGCTTGGCTAATACCGTAAGCAATGGCACCAGCAGCCGCTTCTTGTAATCCAAAAGCACTTTTAAAAATTAAAATGAAAACTTCGGGTAAGCGTTCAATATGATCTGCAACAACCCAAAATGCTAATAATAAATAAGCTGTTGCCATGACAGGAACAACTAATTCAGCAACACGAGCAATCCAACGCAGGCCACCAAAAATAATAAATCCGCTGGTGAGTACTAAAAAGATCCCCACATAGAGTGGATCAAAATTAAAGGCAGAAGCTGTAGCTTGAGCAATCGAATTCGCTTGAACAGCATTAAAAACTAAGCCAAAAGCGATAATTAAGAAAATGGCGAAGAGAACCCCCATCCAGCGCATTTTCAGTCCTTTTGTCATATAATAAGCAGGACCACCACGGTAGTTACCATCATCATCTTTTGTTTTATAAAGTTGTGCGAGTGTACTTTCTATTAATGATGTCGCCATACCAATTAAAGCGACTACCCACATCCAAAAAATAGCGCCAGGGCCGCCCGCAGTTAAAGCAATCGCGACTCCCGTCAAGTTTCCAGTACCTACACGCGCAGCTAGACTGGTGCATAATGCCTGAAAGGAAGAAATCCCTGATTTATCTGACTTATGGCTATTTTTTAAAATAGAGAACATATGACTAAAATGTCGGATTTGTATAAATCCAGTACGGATAGTAAAGTAAATACCTACTCCAAGAAGTAAGTAGATAAGAACATATCCCCATAAAATGTTATTCGCAAAGTTTATTAGCCCTGTCAAATCAATCCCCTTATGTAATAACGTATATAACCTATCCTTACATCGCTATTGAAATAAAAAAGTAAGCAGATATCGTGTAATTGAGTCAATTACTGATCCGAATCCGTCTTAAAGTAATATCAAAAATTACTGTGTGAAAAGCGAACTAAATGTAACACAATATTGCGTGATATGTATATTTTTTGTTTATTTTTTTACATGTTATTATTTTAATTTAATTATATCGTTAACTAAAATGAACAATATTGAAAAGATAAAAAACCATACATATCATTAGGATAAATAATTATTTCTTTATTTTATTAACTCAGAAAAGTAAAGTAAATACTTTAGTCATTAAGTTAATCAGTCATTTTAGAAAAAAGAACAAACAGATTAAAAAAACATCAATTAATAATCTTTTCTATTTATCTAAAATAAGATTTAAATGAACTATTAAAGTGTTTAATTAAGATTTTCTTTAATGTCAGATTTAAAATTTCAGTAATTAACATTTAAGAAATAAAGATTTTTATAACAATTAACAATAAATATTTTATATTGTCATGTCAATAAAATGCTTTAATATTAATAATATATTAAAATAAGATAAAAATAAACTTTACATCTTTATTTTATCATACTTTCCTAATGCATTAATTCTAGCATGGTTTGTTATCTTTCATTTTTAATGAATACTGTTGATTGCTTTCTCTTCTCTTTTTTATTCACTAGCTATTCATTAATAACCTTATTCTTTTTTGAACATTAATTAAAGTTTAATAACCTTTATTTAATATTAATAAAAAAATGTAGAATCACGTAAGTTTACCTATTAACCATTTGGTTAATTTTATTTATACTATGTTTTTCCCTGGTGTTGTATTAATTTTCGCCCTGTTTCCCCAACAGGGCATTTTTTTATCTCAATATTTCAGTGCCTTATCATAACTCATTGTCAAATAATACAAAATAAAAACACATGAAATATCTCATTAATAAATTAACATTATTTACCTATTTTTAATGCAAAATCCATCACTCTTTTCATTGATCTAAATCAAATTAAACATTCATATTATTTACTCTTTTCAGAGATAAACTGCTTTTTTCTCTATTTTAAAATCTATTTAATAAGGATTAAAAATGCTCATTTTATCATTAGCCTTATTTGAATTACTCATAAAGTGGTATAACAATTCAAGAAGGATAGACTTTTATTGTTATATTTAATGACCTTGATTAAAAATCGACCCAAATAAAGCACATCATTTTTACTACACATTAATGACTAATATCTTTATTTACTTGCATTAATAAGCACGCTCTTTTACCTTACTTATATTGTTATAGAGGGAAAGATAATGAGTTATAACCTTTCAGAATTAACACAAGAAGAAAAAGATAAGCTAAATATAAGCTTAGCCGCTTCAGGCGTTGCTTTTAAAGAGCGCTATAACATGCCCGTTGTAGCAGATGCTGTTTTAAGAGAACAGCCTCAAGCTTTTCAAGCCTTCTTTCAAGAAAGGCTGGTATTTTATCGTGCAAGAAGCCAACACTATTCTCGTTTACCTTATGACCCACCGGTAAAAAAATAGTCAAACACTCTCCGTTATTTTGATAATGGTAAAAAAAAGAGATAAACCTTGGTTTATCTCTTTTTCTTTCAATCGATTAACTACAACTCACTATCACCTATCTATTATTTAGGGGAAACATAAGTAATAGTATTGTCATCACAATTGACTTGAACATTGTAACGAAGATCTGTTCTCGCCCCTCTTACATTCAATACCATCTGATAGTTATTATCCATCTTGATAACTTCATTAGCATTAATACTTGCAACAGGTTTTGATCCTAATGCATTTTTATCATCTTGCCAGCGAGGTAAACGATTTTGTAAATAATCATTTTTTACTCTTGTAACAAGTTGATTGTTATCTAAATTAACACAACTCGAAAATGGTGCAGAGCGCACAATATCTTTATTCACATTTTCGATATTTTCTGCAAATGCTCCAAAAGAAACGGCAAGTAAAAGACCTGCACCAAGTATCCCTGTTTGACTCACAAGCTTGCTTAATTTCATATAACCTCCCGAAAATATCCCTTAAAACAGGATGTGTTTTCATTAAGCATAGCATATGGTTAATAACACAATTGTGACATTTGTTAAAAAATTGTTTTATTCATTTTCATCATCAAATACAATAGAAACAGATTCACGGGTCGCGTGTTTCTCTCTTAACTCTTGAGCTACTAGTTGGATAGCCTCTCCACTGCTCATTCCCTCAGCCATAAGAGATTGGATTTTTTCTACCGCTTTTTGTTGCTCTTCATGTGTTAATGTAGGCATTCCTAGAAACATAATGTTACTCTTATCTTTATTAACGTCTATTTTGTATTTACATGAATGTAATCTTTTTGATTACAATTTATTGTGCAAATAATACAACACACTTTGTTTACATGGTCATAAGATGGATATGCAATTACAACAACGCGAACTAACTTATACCCCTGATCTAGCATTGCGGGTATTTTCTCCTATTGCGTCATTGCCTTGGTCTAGTTTACTTCATTCTGGCTTTGCCGAACATCCTCATAATCGTTTTGATATTGTTGTCTCCGATCCTGCTGTGACTTTAGAAACTCGCAAACAAACGACAACGATTAAAGAAAAAAACGGTACGGTCAAACGTTCCAAAAAAGATCCCTTCACTCTCATTCAATCTGCGTTGGACCAATTCGATTTTCACCCAGAACAAAGTGATTCATTGCCTTTTTTGGGTGGCGCTTTAGGTATCTGGAGTTATGACTTAGGTCGTCGTTTTGAAAATCTACCTGAAATAGCGAAAAATGAACTTAGTTTCGCAGATATGGCAATTGGTATTTATGATTGGGCACTTATTGTCGATCACGACTTAAAAAAAGCCACTTTAATTAGCTATCACAATATTGATGAGCGCTTACAGTGGTTAGAAAGCCAAACTTCCACAGCTCTTGATTCACAATTCACCTTAACAACAGATTGGCAATCAAACATTAGTAGTGATGAATATAACGAGAAAATAGCTAAAATTCATCAATACTTACTTTCGGGTGACTGCTATCAAGTTAATTTAGCTCAACGTTTTTGTGCAAGCTATACAGGCAGTGAGTGGAACGCATTCTTAACATTGAATCAAGCTAATAAGGCACCTTTTTCTTCGTTTATGTGTTTGCCAAATAACTTTGTGATTAGTGTTTCACCTGAACGTTTTATTCATTTAGTTGATAATAAAATTGAAACACGTCCTATAAAAGGCACACTACCTCGTAAAACATCGCCAAAAGAAGATGATGAACAAGCTCAATTATTAGCAAATTCACGTAAAGATCGCGCTGAAAACTTAATGATTGTAGATTTGATGCGTAATGATATTGGCAAAGTTGCAGTAACAGGTTCTGTTAAGGTTCCTGAATTGTTTGTTGTCGAGCGTTTCCCTGCAGTACACCATTTAGTCAGTACCATCACCGCAGCACTTCCTGAGCATTTAAAAGCAACGGATCTATTAAGAGCAGCTTTCCCTGGTGGTTCAATTACCGGAGCGCCGAAGATCAGAGCTATGGAGATCATTGAAGAATTAGAGCCACATCGTCGCCATGGATATTGTGGTGCAATTGGTTATATCAGTTTTTGTGGCACAATGGACACCAATATCAGCATTCGCACTTTATTAACTGAAAAAAATAAAATTTACTGTTGGGCAGGCGGTGGTATTGTTGCTGATAGCGTTGCTGAAAAAGAGTACCAAGAAACATTCGATAAACTTGGGCAAATATTAACTGTTTTAAGTGAGTCTACTATCGATGACACCCATTGATACTTTTATCAATCGTTTTCAACTCACATTACCTGATGACAAGGTAAATCAGCCTCTTCATGCCCAAAAATCGGCAGCCGTCTTGCTGCCGATTATCAATAAACCTAACCCAACATTATTATTAACTGAGCGTGCATCAACGTTACGCTCTCATGCAGGGCAAGTCGCTTTACCCGGCGGTAAACGCGATCCTGAAGATAGCAACCTTATTGCAACAGCTCTAAGGGAGGCGCATGAAGAAGTGGCTATTCCACCCCATGCCGTATCCGTTATTGGTCAATTAGCCCCTTTGCAAAGTTCTAGCGGATATTTAGTTACCCCTATTGTGGGTGTTATTCCTGCGGGTTTACCTTTACGCCATAACCCTGCTGAAGTCGCCTCTATCTTTGAAATGCCACTAAGCCATGTACTTAATGCCCAACATTATCAACCACTAGATTTTCATCGTGCTGGTGAAAATCATCGTATCTACTTTTATCCCTATAATGGACATCTCGTCTGGGGATTAACCGCCGCTATTTTACATAGACTCGCTTTACATATTACTTAACACGCTATTTTATATTCAGCTTGTGCTTTTTATCATCGCCTTCACAACTCTACTTAGCTATTTTAAAAAAATGTTGTAAACTACATCATTAACGGGACGATATAATCGTAAAAACGATCCCTTTACTATAAATAACTATATTTCATTCTTTTTAACCCTCTCTCTTATTATTAAGGAGTCTGACGTGATTAGCGTTTTCGACATGTTTAAAGTGGGCATCGGACCATCTAGCTCTCACACCGTAGGGCCAATGAAAGCGGGTAAAGAATTTGTCGATGATTTAGTCAGCCAGGAATTGATTGCGTCTGTCACTCGCGTAGCTGTTGATGTTTACGGCTCCTTGTCTTTGACAGGCAAAGGTCACCATACTGATATCGCAATTATTATGGGGTTAGCAGGTAATGCACCAGCTACTGTCGATATTGACAGCATTCCCGGTTTTATTCGTGAAGTTGAAGAAACTGGCAAGCTATCATTAGCAAACGGCTTAAAAGTGGTCGATTTCCCAGCAGAAAGTATGCATTTTAGCAATGACAACCTGTCATTACATGAAAATGGTATGACAATCCATGCTTTTGCTGGCGACAAAGAAGTCTATAGAAAAACGTACTACTCTATTGGTGGTGGTTTTATCGTTGATGAAGAAAACTTCGGTAAATCAACATTAAACAGCAAGCCTGTTTCATACCCTTATGCTAGCGCAGAAGAGCTATTAAAACACTGTAAAGAAACGGGTTTATCCATTTCCAGCTTAATGATGAAAAATGAGCTGGATCTGCATACTCAAGCAGAAATTAATGCTTATTTCGCTGATGTTTATAAAACAATGCAAGAGTGTATTGAACACGGTTTAAATACAGAAGGCGTATTACCAGGGCCATTACGTGTACCTCGTCGTGCTGCTGCATTAAATCGCTTATTGACATCAAGCAACAGCCTGTCAAACGATCCAATGAAAGTCGTTGATCTGATCAATATGTTTGCACTGGCGGTTAATGAAGAAAACGCAGCAGGTGGACGCGTTGTAACAGCACCAACAAATGGCGCATGTGGTATCGTTCCTGCTGTATTGGCTTACTACGATCGTTGCATCGAACCTGTTACACAAGAAATCTACTTACGCTATTTCTTAGCATCTGGCGCAATTGGTATTCTTTACAAAATGAATGCTTCTATTTCTGGTGCAGAAGTAGGTTGCCAAGGCGAAGTTGGCGTAGCTTGTTCAATGGCAGCTGCGGGTCTTGCTGAATTATTAGGCGGAAGTCCAGAACAAGTCTGTATCGCTGCTGAAATCGGTATGGAACACAACCTTGGTTTAACTTGTGACCCTGTTGCAGGCCAAGTTCAAGTTCCTTGTATTGAACGTAATGCCATTGCTTCTGTTAAAGCCGTTAATGCCGCGCGTATGGCAATTCGTCGTACCAGTGAACCTCGTGTTTCTCTCGATAAAGTCATTGAAACTATGTATGAAACGGGTAAAGACATGAATGCTAAATACCGCGAAACATCGCGCGGTGGTCTTGCAATCAAAGTACAGTGTGACTAATTAATACTATTTAGACGAAAAGCCATTCATTTTGAATGGCTTTTTTATTTCAGCTACTTTATTTTTAATCATCGCTTAACCCTTAGATAACTAAAGAAAATAATTATTAAATATACATTTGAAATTAAGCAATCTATCTTTTTATAATTTAAAACTTTTTATTTTTATATATTAAATTTCATCACTAAATATACTTATTAAATATAGGCTCATTTAATATTCATTTAATTTTGTAGGAAATAGAGCTTATAATTTTTAGGTGTACTCATTTCTATAAAATATTAATTTCTTATTATAAAAATAATTAAAACCCATTATTTATTATATGGTTAATAATTCATCATGTTGAATCTTATCATTTTTTTAACATTTAAAGATCGTTTAAAATATATTTAAAGCAATCTGATTTAATAATGATAATTATTATCAATATCATCTTTGAAATATAATAAATAATATGTTGCCTTTCGAAAATAATATGTTATCTTCTGCACCAAGTCATTGGGGAGTAGCCTGTCTTAAAATAAGAATAATTATTTTAAGAAATCTGTATCAACATACTCGCTTATTTTCATCTAGCGTGGTGCAGATGCCGTAATACGGTTGGCAAGACCATAGACACATAATTGTACTTCTTTGGTTGGGGGTCAATTGTGTGTATATGGAAATACCCCAACCGAGGCTTTATTATGAGTTTCTACGCTACTATCATTCTCGCCCTTGCCCTTTCTATGGACGCATTTGCTGTTGCTGTCTGTAAAGGAGCCACATTACACAAACCTCGTTTTCGCGAAGCACTCCGCACTGGATTTATATTCGGTATTATTGAAGCCAGCACACCCGTTATTGGTTGGGCGATAGGCTTATATACTAGCCAATATATTATTCAATGGGATCACTGGGTTGCCTTTGGATTACTGTTTGTTCTTGGTAGCCGGATGATTTACCAAAGCTTAAAACGTGGCGATGATTGTCCTTGTGAAGAAGAAGCCCCACAACGCCACGGCTCACTGTCTTTAATCGCCACAGGTATTGCTACAAGCCTTGATGCAATGGCAATTGGTGTCGGTTTAGCGTTCCTTCAAGTCAATATTGTTCATACCGCAATGACGATTGGTATGATGACCATGATCATGGCTACGCTGGGTATGCTAATTGGGCGCTACATTGGCCCAGTACTTGGAAAAAAAGCAGAAATTATTGGCGGGATCGTATTAATTGCTATCGGCTTTAATATTGTATTCGAACACTTAGAATTATTTATGTACGCCAAATAATCGCTAATAAAGCATATTAAAAAGCTTAGGTTTGAAATATCACGACCTAAGCTTTTTTATTAACTTAATAAAATATTGTTATTTCACATTATTAAGCATGACGTTGATAGACTCGAATTAAAAAGTCTGTTTCACATTCAAAGTTTTTACTTTCCGCTAATGTCTGTTTTACTTCTTCGCTTGCACGCCATGCAAACGGCGTCATTTGTAATAAATCAAAAGCCTGCTTACCGTTTAAATTCATCATATAAGCAACCTGATGTTCAGACACTTTATTAAATCCATCAAAATGTTCTTCTTTTAATGGATGAAGATGTACTTCTGAATAAATCAGTGCTTTTAACTGATAAAGGTGACGAGGGGCTGGTGTAACAGTAATAATATAACCATTGTGCACAATGACTCTTGCTAATTCATCACTGTTACAGGGGGCGTAAATACGCACAACTGCATTTAAAGAAGCATCACAAAAAGGTAAACGTTGACTTGAAGCTACACAAAAATGAATGGATGAATAACGTTTAGCTGCATATTTAATTGCAACCTTAGAAACATCTAAGCCATAAACTTGTGGATTATGTAATTTTAGATTTTGATAAAATTGATTGGTGTAATAACCTTCACCACAACCAATATCCAATACAACACTGTTATCTTCAGGCAATAATGTTTGTATTAACTCAGCCACTTTATCTCGCATTGGCTGGTAAAAACCTGCATCTAAAAACTCACGGCGTGCGTTAATCATTTCAGCACTATCACCAGGCTCTTTTGAGCGTTTAAATTGCACTGGCAACAAATTGACATACCCTTCTTTAGCACAATCAAATTGATGATTATTTTCACAGACCCAACTGTGAACTTGAAGAGAAAGCGCCTGATAACATAATGGACATTGATAAGACATAGTAATATTTTTGTATAACCCAGAATAGAATTGGGAGAGATAATAACATACCTCTCCCAATCTTGCGGAAAACCTTACTCTTTATTTTTAATCTTAAGTCATGCTTTCTATGCTGAGTAGCTTACTAAGCACAACTTATAGGCGAATTAAGTTCGTTTTAGTTTTTCAGTGTTAGCGATAAATAACGCAATAACTAACAACAATATTGCACCTGATTGAATTAGCGTATCAACGGAGTCTTTATGCTCAACAATAATGAGTCGTACTATTGCTGTTATTCCGATATAAATAAAATACCTTAATGGGAAATGCCCACCAGATAAAAAATACTTAACAATAAGTGCAATAAACTCAAAATAAAGAAAGTAGATCAAAATACCTTCTAATAATTGATAAGACGACTCTTCTGCACCTAAATTAAATAATAATGAAGCAATTACATATGTTTCTTTGATAAGAAAACTGACCAATACAATCGCTAAAATAAGTAACCCAATATTAAGCACCCACTGTAATATAGTGGCAATACATTTCAGTAAGTCTTCGCTTGATTTTCTCATATAAACTATAACCTAGTGGGATCATTCCGTGATGTGTAAAAATAATAAAAGATCTATTAGACAATTTTACTAAATTTTAATGGATTTACGCATTCACCACACCATTTTTTTATCTTTTAGAGCCAAAAAACCAAGAATAATGATGCAATAATCGCAATATTTACTTTTAAATTTCAACTTGTAAGCCGATTTATTTATACTTAATTTAAGGGCTAATTTATTGAAAAGGCACACTATGGCTAACAAATACCTCGTTGCAATTGATTTATTAGAAGATAGCAGAATTCAGCGCATGATCGAAGATATTCACTTCCTAGCTAGGAAACCAGAAAATTATTTCCATTTCATTACAGTTATGCCTAATTTGCGCTCTTTAGAAGCTTATGGGCTTAATTGTGACAGCTCGTCGGTCATTGAGAAAAAGCAACAAGCTTTAGTTTTATTGACTGAAAAATTAGAGCAATGCGTAAAACAACAATTTAACTTACCCAAAGAGCAATACCAATGCCATGCCGTTATTGGTACACCTAATTATAATATTCTAGAGTTAGCAGATAAAATTGATGCAGATACCATTATTATTGGTTCAAGTTCACGCAATAAACGTAATATTTTACTGGGTTCAACAGCGGATTATATTGTAAACAATACGTCGCGTTCAGTAATGGTTATCCGCAAATAAAATCACCAAAACACTTTCCTTTTGGCAATAAAGTTATATTATTTATTGCCAATAAGTATTCGACTATTCTCTTCATTATAAATAGCACTAAATGCACTTTAATTTTTTTGTTTCAATAGCTTATTTTGTTAGAATGCAAACCAAAAAAACAAAAATTTCGTCTCTTTCAATAGACTTCGTTCTATTAAATACTACTCAAAAGATAAAGATTGTCCTGCATTGAAATCTTTCGCATTAAGATATTTTCGCCCTAATACCCCAGTGCAATGGCATCCATACACATCAATATTTTCATCTATGGCTTTTTTAGCACGCTGTAAATCAAATGGTGTTGCACAACGTAAATGCAATCCCCCGACAATCGCTTGAATTTGGTTATTTCCGGTTATTTTTTTCGCGTGCTCAATGATAGATTCAATACCAGAATGACTACAACCAGTGATAATCACTAGGCCTTTTTTTCCTTGCCAAACAAGAAAACTATCATCAAGAACATAATCATCTTCTTCACCTGATTCATGAATAATAACACCATAGCGTTTATTCACTTGACGTTGAGTCACTTGTCCCGAATAGATAAAACTTTTTTCGATTACTAACGGTGCTTGTGTTAATTCAAAAGAAAACTGCGCTTCGAGTTTTGCTCGATCAAATAAAGGTGCTAAACGTTTAAATTTAATATTTTTATTACCTAAAAAAAGGGTTGAATAACGAACAGAAAATAAATGAGGATGGGCGATAATTCGTGGTTTATGGGTGAAAAAATCTGCTGACAAATGTGTAAGTCCACCAAAATGATCATAATGCCCATGAGACACAACAATCGTTTTCAATGTGGTTAAATCAATACCCATTTTTTTTGCATTTGAAATAAAGGTAAGGTCTTTTCCAGTATCAAAGAGAATTTTAGCTTGGCACTCATCATCTTCTAACAATAATGATAAACCAGGATAATGGTTAAGTTCAGGATTAATCGATTTGTTTTCTAGTAATGCGGTGATCGTTAACATAGGGATTTTTTAATTATTATCAGGAGATAACGTAATAGTAATTAAAAAAAGAATTTGTTCCAAATATAAAAGCTGCTGATTTGTGCGATTGCTTTACCTTTTTAATCGCATAATCGCTGTTACGTGTGAACAAAACATAACAGCGATATCACTAAACTCTGCAAATATTCTTATTTTTCACTTATAAACACATTAGAGTTATCTTACGGCTCTATTATCTTACTACCATAACAGAACGTTTTGCATAACGTGTAATATCTGCGGCGGTTGAACCGATATGATAAGAATCATCTTCAGGATTATGCGAACCAATCACAATTAAATCCGCATTCACCTCATCAGCAATCTGCAATATTGCATCTCGTGGTGTACCAATACAAATGTGAGTTTGCATTCTGTCATCAGGTAAATCAAAACGTTCGATTATTTTTTTAAGCTCTTTTTCCGCTGACGTTTTTAAGCATCCTTGATCTAATTGATCGCCATTCATAACAAGTCGATAATAAGAAGATTGTGGAAGTTTAGGTAACACATACAAAAAGTGAACATAAGGATCTTCATTTTTTGCAATATTTTCCACTAACGGAATTGCTTTGTTCATCAGGTTATCTTCATCAATATCAATGGGAACCAAAATATTCTTATACATACCGTCTCCTTTTATTTTAATTGTAGGATAGTGTATTTTTAAAAAATTGCCGGATATAGTTAACATATTCTAAAAATATTTTAACTCACTTGAATGACACCTAATTTTTAATTAAAAAAATAGCCCTATCATGGATTGATAAGGCTATACATTTAATAAAAAAAGAATGCGTAATTTATTTTTCTATTGCCATTTTTTGTTTACGTTTTTTAACGTACTGATAGCCAATTGCTAATGCAATAAACCATAATGGAGTCACACTTAATGCTTGGCGAGTATCATGTTCAAAAGCGAGTAGCAACGTCATAAATGCAAAAAATGCAAGACACAGCCACGACATAATAATTCCCAAAGGCATTTTATAGATAGACTTTTCATGCAATTGTGGGCGTTTTTTACGATATGCCAAATAAGAGCATAAAATCATACTCCAAATAAACATAAATAATAACGCAGAGACTGTTGTTACCAAGGTAAATACGTGCATAACATCAGGAATAAAGTAGATTAATATAATTCCACATGACAAACATAAGCTAGTAAATAACAGTCCATTGGCAGGTACTGCACGTTTAGATAATTGGCTAAACTGTTTTGGTGCTTCGCCTTCTTTAGATAAACCGAATAACATTCGGCTTGTGGAAAATATCCCACTATTTGCAGAAGAGGCTGCTGCCGTTAATACCACGAAGTTTACTAAACTTGCAGCTGCGGGTATTCCTATCATAACGAATAACTCAACAAATGGGCTTTTATCCGCCAAAATAGAACGCCATGGAGTTACCGACATGATAATTGCTAATGCTAATACGTAAAAAGTAATAATACGGATAGGAATAGCATTGATAGCTTTCGGCAAGGATTTTTCTGGATCACGAGTTTCTGCAGCCGCAGTCCCGACTAATTCAATCCCAACAAACGCAAAAATAGCAATTTGGAATCCAGCAAAAAATCCACTTAACCCTTTAGGGAACATTCCCCCATCATTCCAAATATTCTCTAGTGCTGCTGTATGTCCTGCTGGCGATTCAAACCCAATACTGATAAGAACAATACCAACAATAATTAAAGAGACAATTGCGGTTATTTTTATCATGGAGAACCAAAATTCCATTTCTCCGAAGAGTTTGACTGTTGCTAAATTTAAAATAAGCAATGTCAGCACACAAATAAAGGATGTTCCCCATTCAGGAAAATTAGGAGCCCAATAACTAATATAGGACGTTATAGCGACGATATCGGCAATACCCGTAATGACCCAGCAAAACCAATAAGTCCAGCCGACAAAAAAACCAGCCCACGGCCCTAATAAATCACCAGCAAAATCACTAAATGACTTATATTCTAAATTTGATAACAACAGCTCGCCCATCGCTCTCATCACAAAGAACAAGACAAAGCCAATTATCATATAAACAAAAATAATTGATGGTCCAGCTAACGAAATGGTTTTCCCTGATCCCATAAATAGACCAGTACCGATAGCACCACCAATAGCAATTAATTGAATATGACGATTTGTTAGCCCGCGCTGTAGAGTGGCATTTTTCACTCTAGCGGGAGGAGAAATTTCTGTTTGATCTTCCATACAATACCTGAAGTGTTTTCATATTTTCGATGTTGTTTTTACCGCTATTTTATTTTTTGACGCGGTAATATGTTTGCGAAATTATTGTGACACAAATCTCAGTATAAGTAATGAAAAGATCACTTTTAGTAAAATGAATGATGCTTTGATAACCAGATAAGATCCTTTCTTTAATTTAATCGGCGATATTTTATCCATTTAAAAAAAAATCAAAATAAGCACTTGACCATCGCATTTGAGAGGAGAATAATCAGCGCATCGGGTTGTTAGCTCAGTCGGTAGAGCAGTTGACTCTTAATCAATTGGTCGGGAGTTCGAGCCTCCCACAACCCACCAATTTTAAGCTGATAAATCAGACATTTATGCCACTTAGAAATAAGTGGCTTTTTTGTATCTGGAAGAAAGTGGCGACAAAATGGCGCATTTATCTTAATCTAGAAACTCAAAATAATACGGTAATTAAAAAATAACATTGGCTTATATTTCATTCAATTTTTATAATTAATGAGACTAATTAAAACAAACAATTAGTCTAATTTAATTACATAATCCAATACAAACCACCAGCAAATCTACTTTATCTCTTTTTTATCTTTAAATTCGCCACCAAAATCATCAATAAGAATATAGCTAATTTGGTTTATTTGACTGTTTTCTAATGTAACTTGTTGTTTTGAAAATGGCGCTATCATAGGAATGAGAATATTAGGATTATTTTCGCCAGATGCTGATTTAATGGTGACATAAAAAGGTGTCGGATTTTCAATTGTTAACTGTTTATCTGATCTCGTAAAAACAAGAGCGCTACTGACATCGGAAATCACCATAATTAAATCATCAGGGCGATAGAATACTTTTACTTGTAATCTGACAACGACATTAATTAAACCTTCATCATATTTTTTGTTCTCAGGCTTAGGCATGATTTCATATAAATTAAGCCAGTAAAGTGTCTCTTTCTCTTTATCTGTATTGGTAAATTTATTAATTACTCGTACTCGTTGTGATTCACTCGGTTTTAATTGTAATACTGGCGGTAATGATAAAGCGGAAACATCAGTTATGGTTTCTGGAGTATTTTCTGGATTACCATCATCCACCCATGTTTGAACCACCACAGGAAACTCACCATCATTCTTTATATTTAAGGATGCTTCTCTGTCTGAGTGATAAAGGATCACTCTTGACCCCTCTAATGCTAAATTCGCTTTGGCGATAAACGAAAAACACAGTAACAGAATAAAAATACTGATCCTTTTCATATTTATTGCACCTGTATAATTACTTGTAATGTCGCATTAAATTTACCAGCAGTTATTTTCTCTCTCGGTAACGCTTCTAATGAGGCATATAATGTTTTAGTTAAATCGGCAATACCATTATTATATGAGACTGAACTAGCATCATCATAAATAGGATACCAACCATAACCCTCACCTTGCCCTTCATTAGCTAATGTTGATAACAAGTTTAATGGCATACCTGATGGGCGATATATTCTTACACCAACCCCTTTCGCCATATTTGAGTCAGTACCATAATCGTCTGTCACTAAATGGGTAATTGCGGCACCATTAGGTACTGTTAATCCTAATTCAATTGCCTTGTTAACATTTGT
The DNA here is from genome assembly GCF_040139785.1 of Proteus genomosp. 6. Taxonomy (NCBI): domain Bacteria; kingdom Pseudomonadati; phylum Pseudomonadota; class Gammaproteobacteria; order Enterobacterales; family Morganellaceae; genus Proteus; species Proteus genomosp. 6. The sequence continues at coordinate 116,463 of NZ_JBEEVJ010000011.1, forward strand.
AGGTCTAGGTAAAAATCCCATTGCAGTTTGCCCTGCTCCCGTTCCGCTGGAAATATTACTCATGCCATCGTTCGCAGGTGGTGCTAATTGACAATAAAAATCAATAGTAATAGGTAAAGTCACTTTTTTGCCACTTGCTAACTCATTAATAGTGACCAATGGGAATGAAACATAAGGCGTAACATTTCGTACAAAACAAGTAGACGCATTACGAATATAAATACGACGAGACATATTTACAGCAGCAGGCCAATAAGCATAAAAGCCATGATAATTTGTAGCGTGATCTGTACCATCTTTTAATAAATAAGAGAAGTTAGAGCTTTGAAAAGCGATATAACCTGCTGGTTGGTTAATAAACGTAATTAGCCCGCTACTTGATTGTGCGGGTGGCATATCACTTGTTCTTTCATAGTTAATCTTAAATAACTCTACTTCCATATTAGAGAAGTCTTTTGCTTTTACTAAGATCCACCCTTTGCTATCTCTTTCTAAATTTGTTAATGGTCGCGATTTCCAATAGCGGCTATAATATTCACCCGTAATAGTATTTTTAATACGGATACCTAATCCTCTTGCAAGACTAATATATGTTTCTTGTAATCCTAAAGCTGGATTAACTAAATTTTTGCCACCATAGTTATAATCACCATTCGTTGAATAAAACTCTCTTAACTTTCCTTCCTCATCGGCTGTGCAACGAAATAATATTTGTTCAGGATCATAAACTTCATAACCCGCCTCAAAAAAAGAGACAAAGCCACTCGCCACTAATGTACCCGGAATTTGAAACTGATCGTTATTAACATTAATTACTTTAGGCGTACTTCCCATTGATCCTGAATCATCCCGCGCGCCTTGCCAATTTTTCGCTGAACCTTTACCAGGCTCAGTATAAAGTACACTATTGGGATTCGTCGTCGTGGTTGTTATTTTATAACATGTTGCCGAAGCTAAATAAGGAAATAGCATCAACGCTAATAAAATAGAGAACTGACAAGAAAGTAAACAGCGATTTAATTTCATAAGCATTGACCTGATAATAAAATGAGTTTATCGGCTTCTTTTTCTTCTGGTATTGAGTAATCGATTTGGCAGCTATCTTCATCTTTACCGACGGTCAGTGTCCCTTTTTTATTTTCAACCCTGACATAAATCTGGTTACTTTGCCCCACCATGCCAACAATGTGCTTATCTTTATCATAAACATTTTCACCTAATGCCAATGGACTTTCAGGCTTAACCGAAATCAATACAGGATATCCGACTTGGGTTTTAAAAACGATTTTGGTACTTGAACCTGAATACGGTGCTATTTGTTTAGTATTTTCCAGTAGCTCAATATTATTATTTCTAATATTTTTCCCATCCAAACTAACATTGTTATATTGATAAGGAACAAGGGAAGGCACAATAGCATAACCAAAAGGATCAATGCGTGCCCCCATACCATTACTCACACTCGCACCACTTGCACCTTTTGCTTCCACTAAAGCAAAAGAATCACTAATACGAGGCCCTAATGTTACCCCGCCACTGTGTGCAACTAAGGCACCTTGAATACCCACACTGCCTTGAGTGTAATGTTTACCATTAGAGATACTGCCTGATAACGTAGTAAAAGGAAGCTGTTTAATTAAATGCAAACCACTGCCCACCGCTCTATTTTGTGTGTCGTAATCTGCATTTACACTATAAGAAAGTGTTTTATCTTCCCCTAAAAGTCCTGATAAATTCGTTTGGTAACTTGAATCATCACTAGAATGACTAGAAGATAATGATAGCATTGGTGAATAATCAGAGCGTCCTAATGGCATAGAAACAGATAACATCACCATATCTTCCGATATCGGATCGGTTGTTATTGATGTAAAAGTATTATTTGCCATCATTTGCCCCGTTTTTTGGCGGCTATAAGCGAGGCTATAAGCAATATCTTTATAGGTATTGGAATAACCGATTTGATACTGGGCATCATGTCCTTTATTACCATAATAATTACTGATAGAGCCTGAAATATAAAGTTGCCCCCACTTATCAAGAGACTGATTAACACTCAGTGTAAACTGGCTTTCTTGATTATAACTATTGGAATTCCATTCCATGTCATTGCTTGCACTTTTTCTCAATCCCAAGACATCATTATATTCGCGGAAATTCTCTGTTGAATATTTATAACCTGCGAGTGTAATAACGGTATTGGTTGGGCTAAAAGTACGGCTATAACTAATACCTAATCGTCCACCTTGATAATTATTACCGCCGACTTCAGCATTTGAAAAGGCCGAATTAAAACCTATCGCCCCTAATTTTGTAGCAATAACAGAGCCGACAAATACTGCCTGATATTGATGACCTACACGCATCCCTGTATTTAGCGTTACCGTATTATTCACACCATATTGCAAAGCGATATCTGAAAAATAACTATTTTCTGAACCAAAGTTATTCACTTCACCCGCAGTAAAGTTATATTTAAAGCGACCAGCCCTTACTGACTCAGGTAATGCGGTAAATGGCACTGTAAAAGAAGAAACTTTGCCATTACTTTCGTGGATTTCGACTAATAAATCCCCTTCATAACTGGTTGGATAAAGGTCGTTTATTTCAAATTGTCCAGGTGATACCGTTGTTTGATAAATTTCAGTACCGTTTTGTTTTATCACTACACGGGCGGTAGTCGTCGCAATACCACGAATAACAGGTGCATAGCCTTTTTGAGAATCTGGCAACATTCTTTCATCAGACATTAATTGAATACCTTTAAATGCCAGACTTGAAAATTGTGCGCCTGTTGTATAAATATCGCCGACAACTAACATCGATTTTAATGTCAGTAACGGCTTTTGTAGATAAGTTCTTATCCAATTAAAGTCACTATTACTTCCCGATTTTGATGAATTATAAGAGTAAGATGCTTGTTGACGAAATTGCCAAGTTCCCAGATTTACGCCCATATTGACACTACCAAAACCATAGTCTGAAGTTTGTCCGTTCGATTTATTCTTATAGTAATTACCCGAATAATTGGTGAACAACATGGTGTTGCCCGCATCTAAATCGTCTTCATTGACATAGCCTTGTGGTCTTCGTTTTAATAAGATTTGAGGCACTGCAATCATTATTCTAAAGTTAGAAGCATCAAACGAATCTACAATGTTTGTATTAATTTGGTTTAATACTAAACATTGACTATTATCTTGACTGATCTCGTTATCCAGCAAGATCCCCATTTCATCAATTTGTTGTTGATTAAAACAAGGTGTCACTTTACCTTTATCATTTAGTTGAAAACGCACAGTTTTTCTTTCAAAAAAACGATTATTAATGTAGATGTCAACATCATAATCACCAGGCTCCACATAATTACTATCATGAAGCTGATTAATGTTGATATTATTTTTGCTACCTAATAATAAAGAAGGATCAAATTCATAATCATCAGCAAATGCAGAAGTCATTGATTGAATAAATAGAGAAAATGAGCCGATTAAGAGTACGACTTTTATTCTATTATTTAATTGTGCTGTGCTTTTTTCTATGACTTTCATTTCAATGCCATTTTTATTAATGAATTAAATCTGTCATGCTATTTTGTCCACCTAGATCATTAAGGTATTTATAGGTCATTTTATCGGGTAAAAATGAAAGCTTTCCGCCATTTTCAGCGACTAATATCTCCGTTGATAACGGAGAAACCATAGTTGATTTAAATATAAATTTTTGTCCCGAAGCATTAGTGGCCTCAAGTTGTGCAAATGACACAAAGAAAGGTGAATCATTTTTAACTTTTATATTGCCATTACTTTCTTTTGAGAAAGATATTTGTTTCTCGATATTATTTAGCTGCGAGACAATCGCTGTTGGGCGATAAAATATTTTTAATCGATGATGCACAATAACCGTAAAGCTATTTCCTTCTTTTATATCTTTATTCAAATCTTTAGGTGGGATCTGTGCTACGTTTAAATAGAAAATAGATTCTTTATCTTGTGGTAAACCTTCACCAGTATAAATTAATCGTGCGTCTCTCCCTGTCTTAGGGTCGATACGAAACACGGGGGGTTGAATAACAAAAGGCGCATCTGCATTATCTGGGGTCGAATTAGGATTATTTTTATCCGCCCATATTTGCATAATGTAGGGAATTTCATCGTTATTCATAAACTTTAAAACTTCAAAGCGTGAATCCGATGAATAAACAATACGTGTTTTTAGCATAGTGACACTAGAATATGATGCTGTGCTATAACTTAAGAAAAATACGGCAATTAGCATTATTATTTTTTTCATTACTTATCTTCCTCTTATATAAATAGAAAAATGTCTCCTTTATATAAAGGAGACATATAAGCATTATTGATAAGAGATAGAGTACTGCACACTACCTTCTACTTTACCTGCTGTTGCAACATCATCGGCATAATAACGTACAGCATAATCATAAGATGCTGATTTTTCGTTTGCTTTTAATACTAAACCTTCGTTACCTACACCAGTTAAATCAATTTTGGTACCTGTTTTCGCAGGATCAATAATTTCTAAGCTAACATTGTTATTTGCTGCTGTATTACCAATACGACCTTCTGTTGTCAGATTATTAGCAATAAAAATGGTTTTAATATTTGTATCTGTTGGTTTAGACCCAGTACAACCACTCACTGCGATAGTAAATGGTGTTTGTCCTGCAGTTTTACCTGCTGTGTCTAATGCTGTAACAGGAACAGTAGGTAATAAAACAACAGGAAGTGCAGAATTACCATTAACAGTTACAGTACAAGTTTCATCAGAAACTTCACCTTGGAAACGAATGGTATTATCAGAAGCTGCAAAAGCGGTAGAAGAAAAAACACCTGCTATAACAGTAGCAAGAAGTATTTTATTCATAATAAAACTCTCCGGTAATATATCAAAATAAGACTAGTTTATTGTATTGGTAATATAAAAAGGCGAACATGAAATAAGTTTATTAATAACCTTATTTCATGTTTATTACGTACTAATATTTAAGTATGTATAATTATCAGCTTATTTACTCATAAAATGCAACTAAATTCGCCGAGCATAGATGTTAATACGTATACATTTTTCGATTTTAAGTATATTCTTATAATCTAAATATGACTATTACGTATTTTTGGTAAAAAATTTATTAATTTTATTAGGATTAATATTAAAAATTATATTAATCAAGTTCAAATTGATATTTGTCATTTTTAATAAAATAAGAACAATAAATTTATTAATTAAATTTAATAAAACCTTTCCCATTCTTTATTTTATTATTGAAATATTATTTTTTCTTTTAGTGAAATTTAAACCATATTAATTAATTAAGATGTAGTTAATTGATTAACTTTATTTATAATTACCGTATTCGTTATATTGTACTTAACATAACCATGTTTTTTTAATCTACATTTATTAACTTATTAATAAAGTACAGGAATGGCGCTTTAAATAATAGTATTTTTAAATTGTTATTATACCTTTATGTTACCATTTATATATTCCTTTAATATAAACGTAAAACACTCTCAAATTTATTTATTTTCACTTTACTGTAAATGATAGAAATAAAAAGTAGGCTATTTACCTTTTTTAATGATACATCATAATATCCTACTGGAAGAAAAATAATCTCTCCTGCACGATATTGTGGATCATCTGGCTCTAAATTACCGCCAGTTGTATCCTCTCCTGCACCAATAAAAATTTCACCTGATGGACAATGTATGTTTATTTTTACATCTGGATCTTCAATTTTATCGCATAGGTTAATAGTGTAAAAACCATCATTACCCAAACCAATAAATGCGATATTACCTTTGTTCATTTCATTTAACTCATCATCAGGTATGCTCCACCAATCTGCTGTATCTGATTTTCTATGCCGGATCGCTTGTAAATCAAAAATGGCCAGAGTTGCCGTATCAGTCATAAAAGAAAATGCGTTTAACATATTCATGCCCCAAAAAAACAATTCTGATCGTACCAAAATATTTTTCTTACCTTTATGTATTGTTTAATTATATAGGATTTTATCTATACTAGACCTATATTTTATGTACTACTTATACGCTAAATAATTTGCAACAACTTGAATATATGCAAACAAATACTCTAAATAATTCAAGTTACAGCTAGGCGACAAGTGAATGAGTCACTAGGAGCATACATAAGTATGTGACTAGTGTGAATGAACATAGGCAACAACGCTGTAGCTTGAAGTATGACGAGTAGCGCTGTAGCTTGAAATATGACAAATATATACATGGACGGTCTTATGAAATTACAACAACTCCTTATCTCTCTTTCCCTTTATGCGGTATCCTCATTGCCAGCAATCGCTACGTCGACTCAATGTACTGATATTGAAAAACAAACCAATATTGCTAATAGCAATATTATATTGCTCAGTTCTTACAACGGCCCTGTTAAATCAGTCACGATGACAAGCTCTATACCCCATGACGGGCGTTTTAAAGCACTAAAAGGTGAAATTTACTTTGATGAATGTGGAAAGTTATTGAAAGATAGCACATCAATGCAAGAGTACTTTGAAGGTAATGTAGAAACTAATTTAATAAGAACATTACCTAATAATCCTTCTGTTATCCGATATCAATTTCAGATAAAAAATGCCTATGGCTCACACTCTATCTACATGCAAGAAACCTATCATAAAGATGGACAGAACCGGTTCAACAAAAAAATAATTCAATATTATGCAAATGATGGCGCTTTACTGGATACAATCACCAGCCAATTCGACTATAAAGATGGGCGCATTATTAAAGAAACGAGTAAATCGTCTGATCCTACAACTGAGACTATCACAACAGAGTACATCTATAATCCTCAAGGAAAACTACAATCCGTAATAGAAGACGGTAAAATAAATGTAGAGTATCAGTATGATCCAAAAGGAAAAGTCGTTACTCAATCAAACTATATCAAAGGCGTTAATGGAGAAGATAAAGCCTTTATCACTACTTGCCTTGAATGGGACAAATTTGCTAATTGTTCAAAAGAGGAACTTGAAAGTACGATTAAATTTAATGATGAAGTGATTAATTTCAGTAAAGCCATGCTTCATAACGAGTTTATTTACTACGAATAATATTTACATTATATTTTTGTATCAAATTTAAGTTAATAATATAAAAATCAGACTATCAAAAATAGACTGGTTTTTATATTTATTACATATCTTCTTATCTATGGTTAGATACTTCTTCGTGATACTTTCATTAAAAAACAATTTGTGTAAAACTACTTAAATCAATTAATGATGAATATGCTTTATAGCATGTTCTCTTTTAATAAAATTTAAGATGACGCATTATATGAAATTATCACTTCTTTTTATTTTTTCTCTATACACACTTTTTATTTCACTCCCAGCATTTGCGACATCAACATCTTGTAAAGATCTACAAAAACAGGTGAACCAGTCTAATAATATGCCCACTCTGTTAGAGTTTTATTATGGGCCTATAAAATCAATCATCATCACTAGTACATTACCTGAAAAAGGTCGATTTAAAGCCTATAAAGGTGAAATACAATTTGATGAATGTGGCTCTCTTACTAAATTTGATTCTTCTACGCAAGAATATATTCATGAGCGAATCGAAACAAATCTTGTAAGAATGTCAAAACCTTATAATATCAAATATAAATACCAGCTAAAGAGCTTACACAAGATCTATACTCTCTATCTGAATGAAATATATGGTAAAAATAGTCAGAACCAACTAATAAATAAAACTTCTCATTTCTATGATGGAGATGGAACACTCATAGGAACCGATTTTTCAAAAATTGTTTATGATGGCAATAAGATTGCATCAGAAACAATTATTGAATCTAGTGCTGAAAATCAAGGAAGTACAATATATTATTCTTATGATAATAAAGGTCGCCTCTTAAAAGCAATTGATAATAATGAAGTAATGTTAGAATTTAATTATGGTGAAGATGATAAAATCTTACATCAAACGCAAATATTTACGAGTTTGTATGACGATATAAGAGAGTATGATAGTACTTGCCAAGAATGGGATAAATATAATAATTGCTTAACATGGAATATGGTAAGTGAAGTTAGAAAAGATGACACAATAATCGATACCAGCACAGCAATTGTATATAATAAATTTGAATATTATGAGTAAGTTACTAGTATTATAAATTATACTCTCTTTTAAATTTATAATGAATTTACATAACAAAGGCCACCTTATTAAATAAAGTGGCCTTTTATTGTTCTAATTTTCTATATTTTATTATGTATTACGATATTGAGTTTCAGCTTCATCAAAACGTTGTTGGTTTTCTTTACTCGGCTCTTTACCCATTAAACTGATGACAACGATAGCGATAGAGGCAAAGATAAAACCAGGAATTATTTCATATAACCCAAACCATTTATATTGCATCCACACTAACACGGTTAAAGCACCAATCAACATTCCAGCAAATGCACCATTACGAGTCATACGTTTCCACATTACAGAAATGAGGATCACAGGGCCAAAAGCGGCACCAAAACCAGCCCACGCGTTACTCACTAAATCAAGCACCTTATTGTTTGGATCACGCGCTAAGAAGATTGCGATTATCGCAACTAATAACACCATGCCACGCCCTACCCAAACTAGCTCTTTTTGGCTCGCACTTTTACGAATAAATGGCTTGTATAAATCTTCAGTTAACGCACTTGCACAGACTAATAATTGACAGCTTAATGTACTCATTACCGCAGCTAGAATTGCAGACAACAGAATACCAGCAATCCATGGATTAAAGAGCAATGAAGCCAGCTCCATAAAAATACGTTCATTTTTAGCTGTTACAGCGCCAGCTTGTGCTGGATTCATTTCAAAGTAAGCAATACCAAAGAATCCAACCGCAACCGTGCCACCTAAACAGAGGATCATCCACGTCATACCAATACGGCGTGCTTTACGAATAGTTTGATTAGAATCAGCCGCCATAAAACGTGCAAGAATATGAGGTTGCCCAAAATAGCCCAATCCCCATGCTAATAACGAAACAATCGCGATAAAATCAAGCCCTTTGAACATATCCAAATAAGATGGATCTTTTGCTTTAATGATAGCAACAGAAGTATCAATGCCGCCCACTGAGAAAATAACAATAATAGGTGTCAGGATCAGAGCAAAAATCATTAAAGTCGCTTGAACGGTATCTGTCCAACTTACAGCAAGAAAGCCACCTAAAAAGGTATATGCGATAGTTGCAAGCGCACCATAAATCATCGCTTCGTGATAAGGAATATGAAACGTAGACTCAAACAGCATTCCACCAGCAACCACGCCTGATGCACAATAGATAGTAAAGAAGGTAAGAATAACTAACGCTGAAATGATACGTAGCATTTTGCTTTTATCATCAAAACGCGATGTCAAATAATCGGGCAACGTTAATGCATTATTATTTTTTTCAGTTTGCAAACGTAAACGCCCTGCAACTAAACGCCAGTTTAGCCACGCGCCTAAACAGAGTCCAATAGCTATCCAACTTTCTGAAATACCAGCGAAAAACACCACGCCAGGTAATCCCATTAATAACCAACCACTCATATCTGAAGCACCCGCTGACAACGCAGTGACTACACTGCCTAATCGCCGACCGCCAAGAATATAATCATCAAAGTTTTTTGTTGAACGATAAGCAAGGTAGCCAATAAAAAGCATACCCAAGATATAGATCGTAAATGTAATTAGCATTGGCGAAGTTAAAGCCATAATTGCAGTTCTCCATAAATCTGTTTCCGATCATCGGTATGCTTTTGACTTGTACAGGAACGTTGCACTTCGTTGCGCATTAATGATCTTTTCAGTTTTTAATTAAAATAATTTCTTACAGCAACAGATAAAGCATTCACATCAATCCTAGAATAGGTTAACTGCATTTAACAAGAAATTAACGTTTAAATGTTTAAATTTTGTATATGACTTCACACTATTTGTCTTAATTCGAAGGTGTATTATAAATATAAACATCAACAAAATAAATATAATTTATTGATTTATATATAAATATATAGAGAAAATAAATTAGATCACTTTTAATCACCCACAAAACCTGACTACTTTCACATTATTTATAAATAAATTGTTAACAATGTTGCACAAAGTTGCAACATGAATGATATTAATAAAAATAACGGGTAACTGTACTTGTGAATTAGAAATAGAATATGAGGAGCACTGCATGAGTAGCACAACAATGGGTGTTAGACTTGATGAAGAAACCCGCAATAGATTAAAAGAAGCTGCACAGAAACTAGATAGAACATCGCATTGGTTAATTAAACAGGCTATTTTCAATTATCTAGAACAAGTTGAAAATAATCAGGTTAATCTTGGTGACTCAACATTTACAGAGCAAGATATTGATGAAAGCATTGAAACACCAACCGCTCATTATCAGCCTTTCTTGGAGTTTGCTGAACATATTCATCCTCAATCAGTTTTACGCTCAGCAATTACTTCTGCTTATCGCACCCCTGAAATACAAGCAGTACCGATGCTCTTACAACAAGCGACCTTACCTGAACATGAGGCGCAAGCAACGCATAAATTAGCCTATTCCATTGCCGAAAAATTACGTAAACAAAAAAATGGTGTTGGACGCTCAGGGTTAGTTCAAGGTCTATTACAAGAATTCTCACTTTCTTCACAAGAAGGTGTTGCCCTAATGTGTTTAGCAGAAGCTTTATTGCGTATTCCAGATAAAGCCACGCGTGATGCACTTATCCGCGATAAAATCAGTCATGGAAACTGGCGTTCACACGTAGGCCAAAGCCAGTCTATGTTTGTGAATGCGGCTACATGGGGCTTATTATTCACCGGTAAATTAGTTTCTACACATAATGAAGAAAAACTGTCTAACTCTTTAAATCGCATTCTCACCAAAAGTGGCGAGCCATTAGTCCGTAAAGGTGTTGATATGGCGATGCGTTTAATGGGTGAGCAATTTGTGACCGGAGAAACAATTTCTCAGGCTCTTGCTAATGCGCGTAAATTAGAAGAAAAAGGATTTAGCTATTCTTATGACATGTTAGGTGAAGCCGCTTTAACTGAAAAAGATGCCCAAGATTATTTAGTCTCTTACCAACAAGCAATTCACGCCATTGGTAAAGCCTCTAATGGCAGAGGTATTTATGAAGGCCCGGGAATATCTATCAAGCTTTCAGCATTACATCCTCGTTATAGCCGTGCGCAATATGAACGTGTTATGTCTGAACTTTACCCTCGCCTGCTTTCATTAACATTACAAGCAAAGCAATACGATATTGGTATTAATATTGATGCAGAAGAAGCAGATAGATTAGAAATCTCTCTCGATTTATTAGAAAAACTCTGTTTTGAGCCAGAATTAGCCGGTTGGAATGGTATTGGTTTTGTTATTCAGGCCTACCAAAAACGTTGTCCCTTAGTCATTGATTATGTGATTGATTTAGCACAACGTAGTCGTCGTCGCTTAATGATCCGTTTAGTAAAAGGTGCATATTGGGATAGTGAAATTAAACGTGCTCAAATTGATGGGCTTGAAGATTATCCTGTCTATACCCGCAAAGTGTATACCGACGTTTCTTATCTTGCTTGCGCAAAGAAATTACTGTCTTCGCCTAATTTTATTTATCCACAGTTCGCAACTCATAATGCGCATACTCTTTCTGCAATCTACCATTTAGCTGGGCAAAACTATTATCCGGGTCAATATGAATTTCAATGTTTACATGGTATGGGCGAACCTCTCTATGCTCAGGTTGTAGGTAAGATAGCTGAAGGTAAATTAGGTCGTCCTTGCCGTATTTATGCCCCCGTTGGGACTCATGAAACGTTATTGGCTTATTTAGTGCGTCGTTTATTAGAAAATGGCGCTAATACTTCATTTGTTAACCGTATTGCTGATACCACAATTTCGTTAGATGAACTGGTCGCCGATCCTGTTAAAGAAGTCAATAAAATGGCTCAAACAGAAGGTCACGTTGGACTTTCTCATCCTAAAATTCCACTGCCTGATAAGCTTTATGGTGATGAGCGTAAAAACTCTCAAGGCATTGATATGTCGAATGAACACCGCTTGGCATCTCTCTCTAGTGCCTTGTTAACCTCAGCAACAGAAAAAATGCACTGTGAGCCAATACTTGGTGGTGAATTTAGTCAACCAGAAACATCATTAATATCTCAATCAGTACTAAACCCAGCAAATCATGCCGATATTGTAGGAACTGTCCGCGAAGCAACGCAAGCTGAAGCTGATTTTGCCTTAACGATAGCTCAAGAAAATGGTGAGATTTGGTTTGCAACACCACCAGCAGAACGCGCTGCGTTTTTAATTCGCGCGGCTCAGTTAATGGAACAACAAATGGGCTCATTAATGGGGATCCTCGTTCGAGAAGCTGGCAAAACGTATAACAATGCGATAGCTGAAGTACGAGAAGCAATAGATTTTCTCTATTATTATGCCGCTCAGGTTGAAAAAGACTTTGATAACAATACCCATCGACCTTTAGGCCCTGTGGTTTGTATTAGCCCTTGGAATTTCCCATTAGCAATATTCAGTGGACAAATTGCGGCGGCATTAGCGGCAGGAAATACCGTATTAGCCAAACCTGCTGAGCAAACTCCGCTAATTGCCGCTAAAGCAATTGCGTTATTTCATCAAGCAGGTATTCCTCGCGCTGCATTACAACTATTACCAGGGCAAGGCGAAACGATTGGCGCACATTTAGTTGCTGATGAACGTGTTCGTGGTGTGATGTTTACTGGCTCCACCGCTGTTGCTCATATTTTACAAAAAACACTAGCGGGTAGATTAGATAGTGAAGGTCGTCCAGTTCCTTTAATAGCCGAAACTGGCGGCTTAAATGCCATGATTGTTGATTCTTCGGCACTCACTGAGCAAGTGGTAACCGATGTAATGGCCTCCGCTTACGATAGTGCGGGTCAACGCTGCTCAGCATTGCGTATTTTATGTATTCAAGAAGAAGTTGCTGATCACACAATTGAAATGCTTAAAGGTGCGATGGCTCAAGCAAATATTGGCGACCCAAGTCTTTTATCAACCGACATTGGTCCAGTTATTGATAAAGAAGCAAAAATAGGTATTGACCGCCATATCCAAGCGATGCGCACTGAAGGACATTCTGTTTATCAAGCGACTCATAATAGTTTGCCGAAACACATCGAGAGCAATAGTACTTTTGTTCAACCGACTTTAATTGAGTTAGATAAAGTCAGTTCACTGAAAAAAGAGATCTTTGGTCCTGTTTTACATGTTGTTCGCTACGCAAGCCAAGATTTGCCTACTTTATTAAATGAGATTAATTCCACAGGTTATGGTTTAACTATGGGAGTTCATACTCGTATTGATGAAACTATTGCGTATATTGCTACTCATGCAAAAGTAGGAAACTTATATGTAAACCGAAATATGGTAGGTGCTGTGGTAGGTGTTCAGCCTTTTGGTGGTGAAGGATTATCAGGTACGGGGCCTAAAGCGGGCGGACCTGCTTATTTATATCGCTTATTATCTAAACGCCCTGAAAATGCGACAACACAAACTTTATCGCGCCAAGATGCTTATCTCCCTCTTGATACTTCAATGCGTAATAGTTTGTTACAAACCTATCATAACTTTATGGCATGGTTAGTGAACAACGTTGAAAAAACACATTATGCTGCATTAGAAGATTACGCTACTGCCTCTCAGGCAGGTACATTGCGTGTATTACCAGGTCCGACTGGTGAACGTAATACTTATCAGTTAGTTCCTTGTGGCAATGTACTTTGCATTGCAGATAACGAAAAAGATGGCTTTAGCCAAATAGCAGGAGTATTAGCTTCAGGCTGTCATGCCATTGTGGTTAACAGTGCATTCTCGCAAAAAACATATCGTGAATTACCGGATGACGTTAGGAAATCTATCACTCTTATTGATAAATGGGATGATGATTCAGTTAAAATTAACGCCGTTATTTATCATGGTGATTGCGATCAACTTAAAGAAATTTGCCAGAAAATAGCGCAACGTAAAGGTGCTATCATTTCAGTACAAGGATTCGCTAGAGATGAGACAAATTTATTGTTAGAGCGTTTATTACATGAAAGAGCATTAAGCATTAATACAGCCGCAGCTGGAGGCAATGCAAGCTTGATGACGATTAGTTAATTACCCCCTCTCTTTCTCTCCTTATCTTTGAGACCACCTTTAAAGTTTGTTTTCTTAAAGGTGGTTTTTTCTTTTGTTACTCCATTTTTTCTAAAGAGATAGCCCAAAATATTATTTTTTTGAATGCTGTGACTACTCTCACTCTTTTTATATTTATTATTCGCGACGAGTTAGTTTCGTAAATATACTTACGCCCAAGTCAACCTAGAAGTTGATTTAATTATATCTTTATGAATACCTGAAACTTGCGCCCCACTGTGGGCGCTTTTTTTTATCTAAAAATAGGTTATTAGTGCAAATATCCTTATTAAAGGATAAATAAAAGACTTTTTTAAGATAAGAGGAAAAGCAGAAAGGTAAATAAAGTGTGATTATCAGCGACAAAAGAAAAAGGAGTAGGCTAGGCTACTCCTTTTAAGGTCTCTCTTGAGCGCAATTAGTGACTGCTACTCATCGATGGTGGCTCTTGGCACCAATCGAGATATTGCTCATACTTACGTAGCGCAATGTTGTAGTTACTAAATGCAGAGGGAGTGAGCTTTTTACTCAGGTCTGACTGAATTTTCTCTGTCGTAAATTCTTGACGCGGAAAATTAGTTGAAGTCAGTAATTCATCGAGCCGACGTAAACGAACCACATACTCACGAACAGTACTGTGGCTCATCTCCGTTTGTTCAAACAAATACTGCTTAAAAGACATAATGTCAAAGTAGTCAGTTTCACTATTACAGTAAATCTCACTACAGAAACGACATAGCGCAGAAAACTTCTCTTGTAACGTTTCCCACGTTTCATCATCAACTAAATCTGTCATTTCAGAAATGGCTTCTTTATTGATGACTTGGCGATTGAATACGAGAGAGATCCGATCAAGCGCCTTGTGGCAATGTAGACAATGAGTCTGGCTGTGTTTATAGTCTTTAATGTAACGGCTTAGCGGCCGTTTCTTTTGTGTTGAAACAGACATAAGAGATAAAGCCCTGTGTTGTAGTCTTAATAAACAAAAACAAAAATAAGCAAAACTTCTATTTCTCTGGGTTTAAGCGTGCTCGCAGCCTTTTTATGGCTTGGCTGTGTAGCTGGCTCACGCGGGATTCCCCGACATTAAGCACTGCGCCTATTTCTTTCAAATTAAGTTCTTCCTGATAATACAGTGTAAGAACCATTTTTTCCCTTTCGGGAAGCAATTCTATCGCGTCTATGACTCTTTGGCGAATATCACTTTCTAATAACATCTGTAATGGATTGTCATCATGATCTTCGTCTTGAGACGGTTCACAGCTTTCACCGTAAATTTCATGCCATTCGTCATAAGAGAACAATTGGCTGTTATTCGTATCCAATAGGATCTGCCGGTATTCTGCTAACTCAATCTGCAAATGATCAGCAACTTCCTGTTCTAATGGGGGTCGTCCTAGATCCTGCTCTAATTGATGAATAGAATGGGTAACTTCTCTTGCATTTCGGCGCACACTGCGTGGCGCCCAGTCGCGGCTGCGTAGCTCATCTAACATTGAGCCACGGATACGTTGAACAGCATAAGTGGTAAAGGCAGCGCCTTGCATTGAGTCATAACGCTCAACCGCGTTTAATAACCCAATTCCACCTGCTTGCAAAAGATCATCCAATTCAACACTCGCAGGTAACTTGACCTGTAATCGTAATGCTTCATGGCGAACCAACGGGACATATCGCTCCCAGAGGCTATTTTTGTCCATCACGCCTTCGGCGGTATACAAATCACTCACAACAAAAGACACCTTTGGATAAAAGACCGGAAACCATTATCTGGCTAAATAAATTTAGCAATCGACTGAACAGTGAAGCAAAAGCGCCTCTTTTTCACCTATGCCAAATTTTCAGTAAAAATCGGGTTTTCATTGATAAATTAATTTGTCATTGCATTACGAGAACTACTTTACCCTAAAACATTAGTGACTAATCCTTAGAAAAACCGTTAATTAAATTGATACTTTCTCTCATTAAAAGAAATCAGCTCATAGAAAGTGCATTCTGTTCATAAAAAAATAACATATAAATCATAGTATTTTATTTTGTGCGATTTTAGCTTCTTGGGAGTCAGTTGAAATACTCATAAATGATTAATTAAAAAAACGATTGTTTTGATGATAAAACACCCACTACAAAATTTGCAGTGGGTGTTATTTGAGGATTATTTAAGATTGAAATTAACGCAGCAGTGATAATACGTTTTGTGGCATTTGATTTGCTTGAGCCAATACCGCAGTACCCGCTTGTTGTAGAATTTGACCACGGCTCATATTAGACACTTCTGTTGCATAATCCGCATCTTGAATACGGCTACGTGATGCAGTTAGATTACTAACGGTGTTACTTAAATTCGTAATAGTAGAATCTAAACGGTTTTGTACTGCACCCATTGCACTACGTAAAGTATCGACTTGAGAAAGTGCATCATCTAATCCTTTTAATGGTGCATCGTTAATTGTTGGTGGGTTTTTAGGTTTAACTTCATTACCTTTAGTTAAACTCACTTTACCGCCAGGAATAAAGTCGCCAGTACTACTATCAATGACTTTTGATGTATCTGGGGTTGCTTCAAAAGTTTTGACATCACCATTGGCATCTTTTATCTCAATTACTAATTTAGTTTTATCTTCTTTACCAGTTGCATCCACTGCATAATAGACACCTTCTAAAGACTCACCTGTTGCTAAACTTGCTTTTAACGATGTAGTATCAATATCAATATCTTTTGATACTGGGTTTTTTACCTGATTAGTAACAGAGAAAGTTGATGCAGAACCACTATGTAATTTTTCTGGTTTAACAGAAAGATCTAATTTATCGATACCCAATGTAGTGGCATCGGTTTTTTTCAGATCAACACTGATTTGTTCTTTATCAAGCGCCCCCACTTGTAAATTTAATGTGCTGTCTTCACTTAACACTTTTACGCCATTAAATTGAGTCTGTTCTGAAATACGATTAATTTCCGCAGTACGTTGATTCACTTCTTCCTGAATAGATTTAATATCGGATGATGTGAAAATATTGATTAACGTTATTTAGCCTACAAAGCCACTATCCATGCCAGCCAGCAAATTTTGGCTTTGCAGAATTTAATCATTTTTACCATCATTTCACATATATTGTGTCACAATCTCGACACAGTATGTCACACCTCCTCATTTTTAATTCCACACCCTGCTATACTCTCCAAAAACTAACCGGACCTGTTATGAACCTCGCAAACCTAACTCAAGAAGAAAAAGACAAAGTTAATGTCGATTTAGCTGCTTCAGGCGTCGCATATAAAGAACGACTCAATATGCCAGTTGTTGCCTCGGAAGTTGAACGACAACAACCAGCACATTTTCGCGAGTACTTTAATGAGCGACTAGCGTTTTATCGTGAGAGAAGTAAGAAACTGCCAGATGGAAATTCAGTGCAGTATTTGAAGGCAGAATAATTAATTATAGCAATGCGTCATTTTCACCCAGCCCGTATTGCTCTTTCATCTCCTCTTCTTTTTGTCTGCGTTCCTCTTCCGTTTTCTGCGCTTCTTCCATCTCACGCATTTTCACGTTATAGATTGATTGCTCTGGCATCTGTACACGTACGGAAATAAAACGACCGTCAGGGATATCAATTTGGTCACCGTCATTGAAACCGTCTACTTCATTACGAGCAAACTCAGGTGCGTTGGGGTGAGTACGGTGATAAGTTTTAACGAGAATAGAACCGTCCTCCATAACTTTAGAGTCTACCCATATCAACGGCTGTTTATTAACATCGAGTGGAATTTCAATACCGCCATCAACACCGCCCCAGCCGGCGTCAGCGTTAAACCCAAGAACTCCTTCAATAAGGTATTCGCCCTGAGCTACTCGAGTAACAATCGCACCTTCTGATTCATCGTTAGTGGTGAATGTTCCTTCGGGTTGAATGTTAATGACTGGGGAGGCTTTTTTGATAAAACCCTGCGGGTCTACAATTGTGTTTACGTTCGTATATATTTTATGAGCAACACCTTCGTCGTTATATGCCTTTACTAGCCAAAAATCTCCGGACGAAGACCCACCACCGGTATAAATTGATGCTGAAGCTTTCACTGATCCAGACCTATGAGCAAACATCATACCAAAACCCCGTGGCAATTCTTTTATCTCATTACTTGAAAATACTTGTGACACTGAGTTGTATACAAAAGGATTAACTAAAAAACCTTTTAAAGAGTCACCAAATCCATAATCACCAACAAGCATCATTGTGCCATTTTTATCTGGTATATCTATAGCGTTATATCCAGAACCACTCTCAGCTTGTGCTGATATGAAACGACGATTATCTTCAGCAACTAATCCAACTCTATTATTCGTGGATTTTTTAGCCCAAACGCTATTAATTGATTCAATTGGCCCTAAAAAAGTTTGAATTAGTTTTGCTGTTAAATCAGCTTTATTACTAATATCCCCTTGCATCTTCTTAATGCTATCGAGAGTGACAACTTCACCATTTGGCATCTCAATTTTTGTCTGCCCTGTCTGAGTCATCCACGTATTCATCGCATCAAGGAAATATTGCGTGTATGCATTTATTGCAACCATCGTTCTGGCTGCATCGCTATTATTATCAGGCTCAGTAATATGAAT
Organism: Proteus genomosp. 6; assembly: GCF_040139785.1. Taxonomy (NCBI): domain Bacteria; kingdom Pseudomonadati; phylum Pseudomonadota; class Gammaproteobacteria; order Enterobacterales; family Morganellaceae; genus Proteus; species Proteus genomosp. 6. The sequence continues at coordinate 135,314 of NZ_JBEEVJ010000011.1, forward strand.
TGAAAATGTGGTGTTAGTTGCTGTTGCTAATGCGGATTGTGCTAATACTAATTCAGTGTCGGAATTAACGGATTTAATCATATACGGAATATTAGTATTTCCCGATTTAATTAAAATAGTCATTCCGATATTAATGGCAGGATTATTATTTTTAAACTTAGTGCCAAAGCCTTTGACAATAGCAGACCCTGACACAGTAGAGACTGTGCCTGTTGTGTATATCATAAATAGATTTTCCTAGAGGTATAAATGAGGGTTAATTAAATATTGAAGTAGTCGCTAAGTTCGATGCCGTATAAATCATAATTTGTTTTATAACCATTACTCCCAGTGGGTCCATATGGGCCACCATACTCACCACCCAAATAATAAATATCTCTCATGCCGACTTTGTTATTACTCATAAAATAATAACCGGTGCGGTAATAATCCATATAGCCTCGATTAACGACCCAATTAACAAAGTGTGAATCGGGCAATATCATGGGCTTTTTCAATTGCTCAAAGGTTCCACCATTATTTCGGTCAAACCACGTTGATTGCCCTAAATGGAGAGGTTTATATTTGGAAGTATAAGTAATTTCTTTTTTTTCGTTATAAATAACGACACCTGATTTAGGTGCTTGTAACCTTAGATTGGTATTGAAAATCACAACATACACTTTGCATGTTTCAGAGACTGTTAATCCTCTCATTTTGTTATAACAAAAAGTCACGCCATCTTTTTCTGGTCTAGCAAATAACATCGGATTATTTTCATTTAAGAAAAACTCTTTTGGTGGGAACCAGCCATTTTCTTTACCACCTGAGACGCTAACAAGCTCCGCATAAACACAATAGCCTCGTAATTCAGAGTTAAGGTTATAAATATTGTTCATTCCTCGAAGCTGTATCCCATAATCATATTTAGGTCGTTCTTTTAAATAACCGTAAATATCCATTCTAAAAAATGGATCATCAGAAGACCAAGCATCATCTTCTGGGTCTTTCCATATGGGGTCTGAGCCATTATCGCCATAATATAAAAAATTATTACCTTCAATTTTATAATTAGTGATATTACAACTTCCCCAATCATAAGAGCCTTGCGTTTTGAATGTTCTCGACATTATTCGTGGAATAAAAATAATATTGTATTTATTGATATCCTGAATATTGTGAGGTGTACTTTTCCACCCTTCTCTTAAAGAATAAGGCATATCTATTCTGGATAAAAATCCAATGGGTTGATTTTTTTCAGAGTCTAATAAGAAAGAGGATCCGTGATCAGGTTTTATATACATTCCATACATTGATTAAACCCCTGTTATTTCCCCTATTTCAACACGCAACACGCCTCTATCATCATAAACGGCAATACGATTATTAGTGATAACGATGCGCTGACCTGTTTTATTGGTGCCAATATCCAAATTACCGCGAAATGTGGCATTATTCATTTCCATATTATTGGTTTTCCCATCAATCAAAAAACCACTCTTACCCGGAACATAATCACCAGATTTAATGTATTCAGTAACAACAACGGAATTCAGCCACGCTTCATTAATAAAGGCCTCACGCATAAACATCTGGCCGTTTTTAACGTACATGAACAATTCCATTTTGCCGTTACTTGGGTTATACCAAGCAAAGTTATTCGCGTTATAGCCAATGAATGACTCAAGCTTGCCATTCTTAACTTGAGCGCTAATCACTTGCCCTGCTGCGTTATAGCTCACGCCATTATGTTTAATGGTGATATTAATTGAGTGCGTAACAACACCGTCGCCAGATTGCTCAAACGTGGCTTGCATTTTCTCCTGTATCATCCCCTCCTGCTCATCAAACTTAGCTTGAACTTGCGTTTTATTTTCGGCAAAAGCCTTGTTTGTGTTAGAGATAGCAGTAGAGTTTGAAACGATATCGGCTTGAGCCTTATCCATTTCCGTGCGGATTTCAGTAAATCGCTGACCAAAAGCCTCATCTAGTTTGGTAATTGAAGTTTGAGTCTCTTTAATTGCAGACGTGTTATCACCAACAGCGGAGTAAATTTCTTTAACTTCTTGCGCCCATGCTTCCTCTTGAGTTGCGTTAGCTTGCCATAACTCACTAATGCCGGCTTGAGATTCAGCATGTTTTATTAGCAGCTGCCTGAAATTACGATAGCTCGTGTTACTTAAAATAATTGCTGTCTCAGCATTCCAATCCAAGCGTTCACTAAGTTGCTTACCCGCATCAGTTGTCATGAAGTGACCGTCTAGCTCATCGAGAATGGCTTCCGTGTTGTCATCAGCCTGTCCCTTCGCTTCCACGAAATGAGACTTCCCATATTCATTGATGCTTCGTACATAAAACCAGTAATCATGACCTGCCTTTAACTGCCCTTTAGTCCAGAATTTAGCTCTACCTAGGAAATCAGCTTTTGACTCTATTTCATTGATATTATCTATTCTGTTTTCACCAGAAAACCAGAACTCAAACTCAGTATTTAAAGTGTGCGGCGCGGAAATATGAGGGATCAGTTTTATTTCAAAAAAACCAGACTCAACAGTTATTGAGCTAGGTGCGCTAGGCGTGCCAATAACCATCTGCACTTTTGATTCGTTGCCAAGCATTCCATTAGCATCTTTACCTCGCACACCAACAAGATAATCTCCAGATTCAAGTCCATTGAAGTAGTATTCAAGATCTGTTGTGCTTCCGGTAGAGACAACCTTTCCGTCTTTATAAAGAGTGACATTAAATGAAATATTTCTATTAATGGTTGTTGTTGCCCACATGGCTCTAGCTTGCACCTGTGAGCTGTCATCAACGTAAGCAATAGAAAGACGCTCTATATTAGGAATACGAATAACATTCTGTGTTGGCGGATTCCCAGTAAAATCAACACCATTATCAACAATGCTTTCCTTTTGCGGTTCATGCTGAATGCAGTTGTATAGGTAATTTCCTTCATTATCCTCAGCAATGGAAATTACACGAAATAATCTTGTAGTTAATGTGCTTTTGGAAATGGAAAATACACCATACTGTTTCAATCCATTCGGGATCTCCCGCAAAGTAACAGCGTCACCATCAATAGATTGAATATCTACTTTCTCGAACCCACCTGATGCCCCTAAAAATGAGAAAGTGCCTTTATCGTCATATTTCCAATCTATAGGCGCATCAACAGTAATAGTGCTACCATTAACTGATAAAACCCGACCTCCTACCTTCACTCCTGCAAAGCTATCGTCTGCTACTTCAATAATATCGCCAGAAATGCAGTTAATCCCCTCTCTTCCTGTTGAGAATGTAACGCTATCTTTCTCCAGCTTTTCTGTCTGTAATATCCACTTACCCACTCTGTGAGCCTGTCCGCGACTAGTGCAACCAAAAGCAGTAACTTTCTTAACATTTACACCGCCGAATCGCTGAATGAGATCATCATCTTGAATGAACTCTCTTTCCTCACTCCAACCGTTGATCGGGTTTATCCATGACACCTCGATAGCGTTGTGTCTCGCTGATTTCGCTGTTGATGTATATTTGAATTTTCCATCAATAACATTTGAGTTTGTGTACGTCCATACTGGATCTGATGGTCTATCTTGAAAGCACGTTAATTGCTGTCCGTCCCATAAAGGCATACCGCGAAATACAGACGCTAAGTCATCAAGCACTTCTTTGGCTTTTCGTTGAGAGGTAATGTAGGCATTAAAGGTAAAGCGAGGCTCTTTGTTGCCAAACCCATCATCAACCAATTCATCACAGTAACGAGCAATGGCATATAGCGCGAATTTATCAACGCCAAACGAGCCGATCATCTCTCCTATACCGTATCGTTCATTAGTGACTAAATCGTAAAAAACCCATGCAGGGTTATTAGTCCATGCGGGCTTGAAACGACCAGTCCAGATGCCAGTGTAAGTACGAGACTCCGGATCATAGTTATCAGGGACTTGTATAATCATCCCCTTGATATGATAGGTACGATTGGGTGTGTCGCCGTATTGGGATTTATCGATTTTCATCCCTACGACAGCAGAATTAGGGTAAGAAAATTTAGCGTCAGTTATTTCTGTGTAGCTTGCCCATACCGTTCCGTTTTTCAGTAGATCACTTTTACTATCATCTGTTAATCGTGAAACTCTAATTTGGAAAGGTTTCTTTTTAGGCGCATCGATGATATGAGACTCAAGATATTGACCGCTTATTTTACCTGGCCCTATTGTTACCTTTTCCGCATGCATCCAACCAGAGCCATCATTAACCTCAATAAGCATTTCTGCCGCAGCATCGTACTGATTACCCTTGTCATCTTGACTAACAAGAGCAGAAACACCCAAAGTGAATCTAACGCGGTCAGTTTCCTGATCTGAGATGGTACGTAAGATTGGTGTGCTTTTTTTTACCTCTACATTGACAGGAATTTCTTTTTCTACAAAAGGAAAGTCATCTAATGGTTCTTGCGTTTGCGTTCCTGCTCGCCACTGAACCTCAACACCATGAATATTTGGATTACCATCCGCATCTACAACAGGAGTGCCATTCAATAGAAAACCTGACATACCACCTACAGGGCCTTCTATTGGCCCTTCTGAAACTAAATCGATGACATTAAGAAATTGTTTGTTTTTTAAGTTGTCATCGAGCAACCTCGGAGTGCTTCCTCCACCGCCACCTTTACCCATTAAACAGTCTCCAAACCTTGTGATATTACATTTGAACCCACAACCATCTCGCCATAACAGATAGGAACCGGATAGCCTTGCCCGACTCTATTTGATAACGAGCTGAAATATTGGTTACTTTCTGAATTTCGCCCCTCTATGCTCGGTGCCGGAGGTGTTTTGGTTAACATCGTTGCCAATCCCGCTGCGGCCACTCCAACACCAGCAGCAAATAATGCCGTCGATGTCATTGTTGCTAAAAATCCACCCGGTATTAAAAAAGA
>NZ_JBEEVJ010000012.1:0-137819 GCF_040139785.1 Proteus genomosp. 6
TCTTTTTTAATACCGGGTGGATTTTTAGCAACAATGACATCGACGGCATTATTTGCTGCTGGTGTTGGAGTGGCCGCGGCGGGATTGGCAACGATGTTAACCAAAACACCTCCGGCACCGAGCATAGAGGGGCGAAACTCTGAAAGTAACCAGTATTTTAGTTCACTCTCAAATAGAGTCGGACAAGGCTATCCCGTTCCTATCTGTTATGGCGAGATGGTCGTAGGTTCCAATGTAATATCACAAGGGTTGGAGACTGTTTAATGGGGAAAGGTGGTGGCGGAGGAAGCACTCCGAGATTGCTTGATGACAACTTAAAAAATAAACAATTTCTTAATGTCATTGATTTGGTTTCCGAAGGGCCAATAGAAGGCCCTGTTGGTGGTATGTCAGGCTTTTTATTGAATGGTACGCCTGTTGTAGATGAAGATGGCAATCCGAATGTTCATGGGGTTGAGGTTCAATGGTGTGCGGGAACACCGACACAAGCGCCTTTAGATGGTTTTCCTTTTGTAGAGAAAGAAATACCCGTTAATGTTGAGGTGAAAAAAAATACGCCAATCTTGCGCACTATTTCCGATCAGGAAACTGACCGCGTTAGATTTACTTTGGGTGTCTCTGCCCTTGTTGGTCAAGATGATAAGGGAAATCAGTACGATGCTACGGTGGAAATGCTTATTGAAGTTAATGAGGGATCTGGTTGGGTACATGCAGAAACAGCAAGAATAACCGGTAAAATTAGCGGTCAATATTTAGAATCATATATCATCGATGCGCCTAAGAAAAAACCATTTCAAATCAGGGTTTCTCGTACAACTGAAGACAGTAAGAGTGATTTGCTGAAGAATGGCACAGTATGGGCGAGTTACACAGAAATAACTGACGCTAAATTTTCTTATCCTAATTCTGCTGTTGTCGGGATGAAAATTGATAAATCCCAATACGGTGATACGCCCAATCGCACCTATCATATAAAAGGAATGATTATCCAAGTTCCTGATAACTATGATCCAGAAACGCGCACTTACACAGGGATTTGGACGGGTCGCTTCAAGCCTGCATGGACTAATAATCCCGCATGGATTTTTTACGATTTAGTCACCAATGAACGATACGGTATAGGAGAGATGATCGGTTCGTTTGACGTTGATAAATTCGCGCTATATGCCATTGCTCGTTACTGTGATGAATTGGTTGATGATGGATTTGGCAACAAAGAGCCGCGTTTTACTTTCAATGCCTATATAACCTCTCAACGAAAAGCCAAAGAAGTGCTTGATGACTTGGCGTCTGTATTTCGCGGTATGCCTTTATGGGATGGACAACAATTAACGTGTTTTCAAGACAGACCATCCGATCCAGTATGGACGTATACAAATTCAAACGTTATTGATGGCAAATTTAAATATACATCAACAGCGAAATCAGCACGACACAATGCTATTGAAGTGTCATGGGTAAATCCGAGTAATGGATGGAGTGAAGAAAGAGAATTTATCCAAGATGATGACCTTATTCAGCGATTCGGCGGTGTAAATGTCAAAAAAGTCACCGCTTTTGGCTGTACTAGTCGTGGGCAGGCTCACAGAGTGGGTAAATGGATATTACAAACAGAAAAGTTGGAGAAAGATAGCGTTACCTTCACAACTGGACGCGAGGGGATCAACTGTATCTCTGGCGATATTATTGAAGTTGCAGATGACAGTTTTGCAGGGGTGAAGGTAGGAGGACGAGTTTTATCAGTTAATGCTCGTACTATTATTATCGATGCGCCTATTGAGTGGAAATATGATGATAAAGGCACTTTCTCATTTTTAGGGGCAACAGGTAAGTTCGTAAAAATAGAAATTCAATCTATCGATGGTGATATTGTTACTTTGCGTGAAAATCCACATAGATTGAAGCAGTATGGTGTATTTTCCATTTCAAAGAGCACGTTAACGACCAGATTATTTAGGGTAATTTCCATTTCGGAAGATAATGAGGGGAACTATCTATACAACTGTATTCAGCATGAGCCTCAAAAGGAAAGCATTGTTGATAGCGGTGTTGATTTTACTGGAAATCCTCCAACACAGAATGTTGTTCGTATTCCTAACATAGAACGCCTTTCTATCGCTTATGTTAATGATAGCCCTCGAGTTCAGGCTAGAGCTATGTGGGCAACAACAACTATCAATAGGAATATCTCATTTAATGTTACTCTTTATAAAGGCAAGAAAGTTGTTTCCTCCGGAAGTACCACAGATCTTGAATACTACTTCAATGGCCTTGAATCTGGCGAATATCTTGTTGGTGTGCGAGGTAAAGATGCTAATGGAATGCTTGGTAACGAAACAAAAGTGCAGATGGTCATTGGCGCACCAAGCGCACCGAGTTCAATAACCGTTGAGTCTGGTTTTTTTGAAATAAAACTGATCCCTCACATCTCTGCACCACACACTCTAAATACTGAGTTTGAGTTCTGGTTTTCTGATGAAAACAAGATAGATAATATCAATGAGATAGAGTCAAAGGCTGATTTTTTAGGTAGAGCTAAATTCTGGACTAAAGGACAGCTAAAGGCAGGTCATGATTACTGGTTTTATGTGAGAAGTGTCAATGAGTACGGTAAATCTCATTTTGTGGAGATGAAAGGTCAGGCTGATGATAATACCGAAGCTATCCTCGATGAATTAGCGGGTCAAATTAGTCGAGATCAACTCGCGCAAGACCTATTGGGTGAAATTAACAGTAAAGCTAACCAAATCGATATTACTGAATTACATGAGTTAATGAGGATAAATCACGACAAGCTTTTAGAAGAGTCAATGAGGCAAGGCGCGACGATTGAAGAAAGTGAAAAAAAACGGGAGGAATCAGAAAAATTACTGGCTGAGCGGATGAACCAAGTTTCAACGGCAACAGAAGCACAGGCCGCAGCAATCAAACAAGAGCAACAAGCGCGTATTGATGCGGATAAAACTGAAGCGCAACAACGGCAATCTTTAGCGACACAACTTCGTGGTGATTATACTGGCAATGATTTATCGAAAGTCACCGCAGGACTTATCTCCGCGGAGAAGCAAGCGCGAGTTACAGGTGACCAAGCGGAAGCGAAAGCCAGACAGTCATTGGAAACACGGATGAATGGGAATGTTTCCGCGATTAATCAATCATTAGAAACCCTCACCTCGAAACAGCAAGCACAAACGCAAGAGATTTCAACGCTCAATTCAAATTTGAAAGGGAAAGCCGATAGCAGTGCGGTTAATGCGTTAAATACGCGAGTATCTAATATTGATGGCAAAGTGACGTCCGCAACCTCTCAGGTGCAAACGTTATCCAGCAAATTAGATAAAGTGAAAGCTGATTTAACGGGATCTGTGGTGGTGGATTTGGATTTATCAAAACTCAATGAAAACATCTATTATCCGGTTATTTTGCCTTTAGTGACCTCTCGTCGTTATGCCTTTAAGGTCTTTAGAACCTTAGGACAATATTCAGACAATAAACCTAGCTATGCGACGCACAGCACCAAAGGCTTTGCCATGATTGTGGAATGGCAAGTCAGTGGTTCTGGATGGGGAACACAGTCTGAAAACCGCATCATTGATAATTTTGATTGGCGATGGACAAATCAATCTCCTGTGATGGGACCCGCTCAATTAATAAATGGTTCTGTGGAATATATTTATTTGCGAGGAGGCGCTAAATACCAACTCACTAAGCATAAAAGTGTTAACCATCAAATTATCACCAGCACTTATACCAACAACAAGCAATCGGTGGCACCGAAAGGGTTTGTGGCGAATGAAGTACCTAAGTCCAGCGAACAGAAAGTCAATGCAACGGCGAATGCGGTAAGCCAACTTGAAACCAAAGTGACTGAGGTTTCAGGTAAAGTGACCTCTACCGCTCAGCAAGTCACTCGTTTAGAAAGCCAAGTGGGTACAAGTTCAGCCAAAATCGAACAGACATCGAAAGTGGTCACTGATTTAAATGGCAAAATCTCTGCATCATGGACAATGAAAGTCCAGCAGGATAGCAAAGGGAATAAAGTCATTACCGGCATTGGCTTAGGGTTTAATGCACAAGGAAATAGCCAATTTCTGGTTAATGCCCAAAACTTTGCAGTGATATCGTCATTAAACGGTAAAGTGGTGACACCGTTTGTGATCCAAAATGGACAAGCTTTTTTCAATGATGCGTTATTTAGTAAGGCAACCATTGATAAATTATCGGTAGGTAAAAAGATAACCTCCACTAATTATTTAGCGGGCAAGAAAGGATTTAATATTGATGCCACAACAGGGAATGTGGAATTAAATGATGCGGTATTTCGTGGACGGTTAGATATTAACTCAGGAGGAACAAAAGGGCGGTTAGTGATCACAAATAATACTATTTATGTTTATGATGAAAATAATAAATTGGTTGTTAAATTGGGCTACTTGGGTTAGTCGAATTCTTTTTCATAAAAAGGTCAATAAAATGCCATGGGGATTAACAATTTATAATGATAAAGGGGCGGTGGAAAACATCACCAGTTCATCATTTGTGCTCGATTTTATTAAAATAACGGGAGATGGAAGTAAGCAATATACTGTTCCTAGTGGATTAACATTATATGCGACAGCTATTGGTCGGCATAGTATTCGCACCTTTGTTTCTGGTAATACGGTTTATTGGAAATCCAATATAACCTCGCCATCGATGGATGGTATTATTATTGTGGGGTTAAAATAAATGAGTAAATATGGTTTGAAAGTATTTAATGGAAAAAATGCAGAGTATTTAAGTACATTAGAATCATTTGTTTTTTTTAAACGCATTAATAATATTAAAAAAGGAAATTATAATACAGGAATAAAAAAAACAGATGATCCGCCAATGGTCTTTTCAAGATGTACATCAATACAATCTGTTATTCCTGCCTCAATTTCGGTTATAAAAAAGGATGGATATTGGAACATTACTTGTCAACAAAACGGTGATGTTCTTTTTGAGTGTTATTTATTCGTCAGAGCCTCATATTATAATAAAGCCAAACCTCAAAAATGGGGTATTCAGATATTTAATAATAACCAGTTGCTTCAAGTTTCAGGAGCAAGACCATTAAGAATTCAGTCCATCACTGGGTTTTCTAATGGTAGACCTATTGGTAATGAATTATCAGTGGGTATCCAATGCGCTTCACTGTGTCGAGTTGTCGGATATTACTCCACACCAACATCTCCTTATCAACATGCCGTTATTGAAGTGGGAAGCTGTGGTTCAGGCACTAAAATTGCACCAATGCGATGGCAATTAACGGTATTGCCGGGACCTAGTGCAGATTCAAGTACGGATGATATAGTACAGTATATTGATATTAAGGATTATCAATAAAGCATGAGGTGGATAATAAATTAGGATGAAATATTTATATACTATATAAGTGGGCTTTTTACTAGAGTAGCTATTATATAAAGCATTGAAATAGGGATAGCAAAGATAAAAACTATTATGGAATATAGTGCTAATAAACCTTTTTTTCCAGGAGTATCTATAAACCAACCTTTATTCCAAAATTCTCTTGTGGTGAACTTTAAGAAGACGGATTCAACAGCCCATTTAGCAAATGGATATAAAATAGCGTTGATAATACTTATAAGTAACCAGAGAAGCCCATCTCCTAAATGGAGTTCCTCCCACGAAAGAATGACATGAATTGTAAGAATGAAAAATCCCCAGAACATATTATTAATATAATATTTCTTAGTCATATCTGATTCCTAATGAAAAATTATCTCTACACCATTTTAATGGTAATACTTCTTATTTTCAATAATTTGGCTGTTTTTATTTTAGTCAATTTACCTTTTTATGCTGAGCGATTTTAATTTTAGTGCTACTTATTGTAAGTGAGATGGTAGAAGTGCGGAAAGAAAAAAAAAGGAAGAAAATCAGGACACCAATAAGACTCCCAAAAATTATAACTGATTAAATTTATTTAGTTCAAGTAGGAGTCAAATGCTAATGATAAGTATTCCGAATATAGCCGAAATAAGACGATTGTTTTACGATTATTATTGAATACACTGTGTTTATGTACAGCTTTATTCGTTTGGAAATTTTAACAAGGAGTTAGTTATGAGTATTAACATTGCCACATCCAACAGTAATCAAATTCCACCCAATTATGGTGTATCTCTTGGTGAGACTGTTGGCAATTCCACAGTTGTAAATCAAAAATATGAAAATGGTTGGGTAAATAGTTATGATCAAAATGGTTATTTAGTAGCTACAGCTAGACCTGTAAGTATCTCTAATATACCTGATTTAGTTTTTGACCCTGAGGATCTTAACGAAAAATTACAACAAGCAATGCAAAAGGCGATTGTACAACTAAAAAATCAGATAGCCGAGCTGGTAAAGCAAACCATAGCTGATGCAGAAAAAGCAGAATTAGAGTGGATAGAGTCACATCCGGTTGAGCATGCAGAATTAGTGTATAAACAATTAGTGGATTCAGTTTCTCAAACTAAATCTAAGCTCACTCACATGGAGAATGAACTCAAGATTCTAAAAGATTCTAGAGAATATAAAACATTGATCAATCCTAAAAAAGATCATTATAGTCAACCATATTTAGGTGTATTTGGGTCTAAAACTGTTGATATAGAAAATCAGGATGATTTGAATATTTTATTAGAAAAAGATGGAGATAAAACACTTGCGGTTTTAATTATGTCTAAAGAAGATTGGTTTTCTGGGTTAGCTGATGTAGCTTTGGCAAATAAAGTTCGTGAAAGCATGAATTCACTCTATAAAGCTACTGAAAAAGCTAGAAATAGTCTCATTAATAAACAAAAACAAGTAGCAGAGAAAACACAGGAAATAAATGATGCAAACAAAGAAATTGCGAATAAAGAAAATGAAAAACAAATTGCTGAAAAACGTTTAAATAATTTGAAAACTAGTATAAATAAGTTAAATAATGAAGTAGAAAAAGATGCAGTTAAATTTACAGCCGATTTCTACAAGGAAGTTTTTAATGCTTACGGGGATAAAGCAGAAAAATTAGCGAAGGATTTAGCTTCACAAGTAAAAGGAAAAACTATTCGTAATGTTGATGATGCGCTAAAAGCCTATAATAAGTATAAAGCGAATATTAATAAAAGAATTAATGCGAAAGATAGAGAGGCAATCGTTAAAGCTTTAGAATCAATTAAAGTGAGTGAGATTGCTAGCAACTTAAAAAAATTCAGTAATAGTATGTTGTATGTAAGTAGATTTATTGATGCGGCAGATTTATTTAACGAGTTATTAAAAGCTGTAAAAACTGATAATTGGCGTCCATTTTTTGTTAAAGTTGAAACGCTAGTTGCTGGAGCAGGAGCTACAGCAATTGTTGGATTTACATTTAGTGTACTATTTGGCGGGCCTATTGGCATATTGGGTTATGGTCTTATTATTGCAGGCGTAGGTGCTTTAATTGATGATAATTTAGTTGAAGACGCAAATAAATTAATTGGGATTTAATATATAATAAGAAGGTTGCTATTTAATTAACAGCCTTCTTATTAAAACTCCTAATATAAAAACAAGTGTAATAGGTATAGCCATTAAAAAAACAGCGCCACCATATATTGCTAATAAACCTGATTTACCCGCTGTATTCATAAATAACCCTTTATTCCAAAATTCTTTTGTGGTGAATTTTAAAAAGAACGTTTCAACAGCAAATTTAGCTACTGGGTAAAGTATAATTCCTATAACACTGATAATAAATAATAATAACCATTTATATTCTTTTATATCGTAATCAAAAATGAAGTAAATACACAAAGCTCCATAAATCCATCCCCAGAACATATTATTAATATAATATTTTTTAGTCATATCTAGCTCCTAATGAATAATTAGCTCTATGTTATTTTAATGGTAATGCTTCTTATTTTCAATAATTGGGTTGTTTTTATTTTAGTCAATTTCGCTTGTTATACTGAGCGATTTTAATTTTAGTGCTACTTATTGTAAGTGAGATGGTAGAAGTGCAGAAAGAGGAAGAAGAAAATCAGGACACAAATAAGACTCCAAAAATTTATAACTGATTGATTATATAAATCAGTCGGTTCCATAGAGCATCGGCTCTACTCTGTTTTCAAATACTGCACCGAACTCCCATCAGGCAACTACTTGCCTCTCTCACGATAAAATGCCAATCGTTCGTTAAAATACTCGCGCAGATGTGCTGGTTGTTGTCGTTCAACTTCCACGGCAACAACGGGCATATTGCGTGGTGTTTATATTTTATTGAAATAAAACATGTAGCCACAATTAGGGCATAATAAGATTAGGTTTTTCTTAAGTTTGTGTTTGTTTTGTTTAGCTACGTAAGAACAGCTTGGGCAGGTAACTTCTACTAGTGCGTCTTGAAACATTCTTATCACATTAAAAGCTTTCATATCTTTCACCCATTATAGGGATATCGTGATTCAGTGTACGCTACTTTGTATTTAATTGCTCAATTTTTGTTCTTTTATTTGTGGTGACAATTTTTATTACACCACATGATAAAGCACAGCAAGTACGTTTGAGTATTTAAGGTGCCAGAAACTGCCTGTTGGTTAGCCAACTACCACACACTCACCTTCAATAAAATCCTCTCCGTCATCTTCGCATTTCACAAGACGACACTTTCCACATAAGCCATATCGACTAACGACACAACGAACACCAGGAGAGCTACTTGAGCCTTGGTGTTTGTTTTGTCGTCTCTCATAGCTGGATATTTTTTCTAACAAGCCATCTTTAACCATGCTATCTAATGTTCTGCGAGTAGATTCGAGAATACTTTTCTTGTTAAAAGAATCCTATCCTTTAAGCATTAAGCTACACCAGAAACCTCAAAAGGAGGGGCGCCTATTTCGCCAGCTACTCATGCAAAATTATCAGGCTTAAATAATTCCATTATCTTTTTTTCTTTCTGGATTAGCTTCATGAGGTTCATAACAGCTCCAGTTAGTTTTTGGATAGGTGGAATTAAAAATGAGGAGGTGGTATAAAAGTATCACCTTTCTTTTTTTTGCATTCATGTCTTATCTAAAAATAACCTCTAAAAATCCAAAAGGGGTATTTATGGGGGTATGAAAATTTATTTGTATGTTTATTTTTATATAAATCAGTGTGTTAACCTATTTATTTTGTTCTCTCCTCCTCCGCCATTTCAATATCTCCTAGCGTCTCCTGAAGTCTCCCAATTCCAGTAAAATCAAACCTTCGTACTAAATCATTGTCTCCTGAAGTCTCTTGAAAGAACCACCATTGTTGGTAAAACCAAAATGGGTAATAAGATGCTAAAAGCTTTAGAAGATCTAACTGAAATAGTCAGCTAAATTTCTGCGTGTATGATATATCATTCATCACTTGCTACCCTTATTATAATGTTCCGTGACCTTTGTTTTATAACAAACTTAGATGCCGCTCTATTAAGGCTAATTTATTTAATAGTCAGATAAAGATGATTTCTTATTGATGATGTTAATGATAATTGTTAGCATTAACTCTCTATTATGGAGAGTATACTATGAAAAATAAATATCACCTGCTAGCAATATCTCTTTCAGCATTACTTCCTTTTACCGCATCAGCTACAACATATCCAGTTACTATTACTGATACAGATGGGCAAAAAATAACGTTAAAACATGAACCAAAACGCATTATATTACAAGATGGTAGAGATATTTTAACGCTAGCTTTGCTTGATAGAAATAATCCGTTTGAAAGGGTTGTAGCATGGAATAATAATCTAAAAAAATCGGACCCACAGACAGTTTCTTTATTAGAACAGAAATGGAAATCTAATATAAATGCAATCCCTGATATGGGGTTTAATGACAAAGGTGAGGTTAATGCAGAGCAAGTTATTGCGCAACAGCCTGATGTTCTGATTGCTCAACTAAGAGCAAAACCCGCATTAGAAGGATCAGGTGTTGTCAGTATTTTAAAAGAGGCCAATATTCCTATTATTTATGTTGATACTTTCTTAGAGCCAGTCAAAAATACGAAAGAAAGTGTTGAACTTCTTGGTATCATTTTAAATAAAGAGAATGAAGCTAAAGAATATACAGATTTTTATCAACAACACCTAGATAATATTAAAAATAAAACTCAAGAAATTAAAAATAAACCAAGTGTATTTGTAGAAGCAAAGGCTGGAGCTAATGGTGATGGGTGCTGCTTTACACATAATAATGCAGGTTGGGGTGGTTTGATTCAAGCTGTTGGTGGTGACAATATTGGTAGTCATTTCTTACCAGGAGCCTCGGGTGTTATTTCTTTAGAACAAGTTATTAGCACTAAACCTGATGTATATATTGTAACGGGATCTCGCTGGATTAATAAAAATAATATTTCTGCACCATTTGGTTATGGGGTATCTAACAAAGAGGCTCAAGAAGGTTTCAAACGATTGAAGAGTCGAATTGGATTTAATCAAATCACTGCGGTTAAAAATGAACGATTATATGGTATATATCATAATTTCTATAATCATCCATATAACATCGTTGGCTTAGAGTATTTAGCAACCTTTATTTATCCTGAACAATTTGCTGAATTAAAGCCAGAAAATACTTATAAAGAGATAATAGAAAAATATACCACATTACCCAACGCTGAATTTCTTTGGGCAGCAAAAGCAGATAAATAAAAATTCAAGTTATAGCCCTTTTTTTAAGGGCTTTCTATCTTCATTTACATTTCGAACAATCAGAGTATCTACTTTTGATTCGTGATAAAAAACACCTAATGATAGCTCAAAAGGTGTTTTCGAGTAATTATTGACGTGCAGTAATGCGTTTCTCTTTACGATTAAACCAATTTTCACGCAATTTATCGTAACTAAGATTAAATGCATATGTATAAAAAAGGAAAAAGGCAAAGAAGCCGACTTCCAATAAGAATGCGTTCCACAGTGACATATTTAATAAAAATGCCAATATTGGTAAACCAATGATCACAAAACTTAATTCAAATCCAATGGCATGCATGACTCGTATTTTTGTTGGTCTTGAGCCTTTGATTAAAGGCCAATAGCGGTCAAAAATCATGTTATAAAATAAATTCAATAACATAGCTAATGTTGATAAAACAATAGCAACGGTTCCCATTTGAAAAATTGAGCGACCCAAAATCCATGCACTAAGTGGCGCTGTTATTGTGATGGCTATCACTTCAAATGAAACAGCGTGAAAAACGCGCTCAGTAAATGTTTTTTGATATTGGCTCATATCCCACCTCAAATTAATTGTTTAGCAAAAAAACAGATGCAATTATTAGTGATTTTTTGTATATATACAAAATAGGAGCCATCGAAAAAACCGATACCATAATGAACTATTCCATAGAAACTTTGCGTACATTTGTTGAAGCCGCATCACTGAAATCATTTTCTGCTGCTGCTCGAAAATTAAATAAAAGTCAGTCTACAGTGAGTAGCACAATTACAGGATTTGAAGATGATATGGGCTTTGAATTATTTGAACGAAAGGGGAGAGAATCAACGCTAACCTTTGCAGGGAAAAAAGTACTAAGCTTAGTTGAAGATATATTAGCGGCAGATGAACGATTACAGGCATTAAGAATAGAGCTATCACCAGAAATGGAGCCTCGTTTAAGTTGCGTTTTTTCTGATATGTATCAACCCCCTTATTCTGAGCAACTCTTAAAAATTCTAGATAAAGAATTTCCTCATATTGAGTTTGAGTTTCTTGTCGCTGAAAATGATGATGTCATTAATATGCTACAAAATAACCAGGCACATATCGGTATGATGGAATCACGAATAGAATATCCAGCCGATATTGCTTTTGCCCGTTTACCCGTAAGTGGTGAGTTAGGATTATATGCACATAAAACTCACCCACTTGCGAAAGAAAAGCAAATTAGCTATCAACATTTAACCATGCATCGTCAATTACGGCTAAGTAGTCGTGCTCAATTTGTCATCAATAGTGAAAAAAATTGGCTGGCACCTAACTATTTATTGATACTTGAAATGGCAGAGCAAGAAATGGGATGGGCAATATTACCCACTTGGTTAGTTGAGCAATTTGGGCATGACTTACTAGTCAGTCTGAATTATGACCAGTTTCCGAAAAAAATAGATATCGATTTAGTTTGGTCGAGAAATAATCCACCAGGAAAAGCAGGATATTGGATGATTGATAAATTGTTGAAAAATAATATTCAGTCTTCTCGATAAAAATTAGGGAATCAATCACCTTCATTAGCAATAATGAAGGTGATATTAGTTCATTATTATCTTAATAATATTGACTTACCAACCACAGACATTTGTTTCTTCATCCATATCATAACCACGTACAATATTGATAAGATCTTTTACCATTAGGCTCGACATCTCGGCATCTAATAAATCAGCCCAAAAGCTTTCTTTATTGACAGAAACACCATTATTTTTATTTGTTAATGCTAAGGTAAGTTCTTGTGAATCAATATTTACTTTACTTTTTAACTCATCAACTAAGAGTAAAACTTCTTGAGTTGCAACATCTGGAATATACAGAATTTTAGGATTAAGAAAGATTTTTTGGGATTTATTTCGGCCATCAGCACTAATCAATTCTAATAAATAGCCTTTGTTTTCATTTTCCATAATCAACCTTTTAACCTTCAGCAAGTATTTTAGGATCGACATAAAAATCGACGTTAAAAACAGTATCTTGAGTTTTAGCTTCTATTTTGTGCCACGTCTCTGGTGGAAATACACCAAATTCACCGGCATTAATCACTAGAGTTTCTGTTGGCTCAGGGCTGAATTCATCTGCATAGGCGTAATAAATAATCGTACCTTGCATGACCGATAATTTAGGATAAACCCCTTGGCGAGTTCCTTTATCTAAATGTCTTTCCCAAATTGATTTAGGGGCAGTGTCTTTCGTCCAAAGTGGCGTAGCACGTACATGAATATAGTGAGTAGGGATAATAATTCTTTCCATTTTACCGCCCTAGAAAACGTGAATAGATTGATTTTTATACTTTTTATCTTGATTAAAAAGAAAAATCGCAGTTGATAACGTAGTAAATTATTATGCGTTAAATAAAATCTACCTCTTATAATGAGGTATTTCAAATGCAATTTAATAAGAATATACAACGATATTATTCATTTTTTATCTAAGATATTGTTTTATTTTGTTAAATTAATTTTTAATATTTAAACTATTTTTTATTTCAAGCCTATTTTTTAGGCTGCAAACACGGTTTTTCATAGGAATTTACTCATCAACATAGTTTCTTTGTTCTATAATTGATCAAGTCTAGGATATTAATATTTAATTCATTATTTAACATAATTGAGATATCACTATGGAATTAAAGGATTATTACGCCATTATGGGTGTTAAATCTACGGATGATATTAAAACGATTAAGACAGCTTATCGTCGTTTAGCAAAAAAATATCATCCTGACGTGAGTAAAGAGCCTGATGCAGAAGAGCGTTTTAAAGAAATTGCTCAAGCATGGGAAATATTAGGTGATGAGCAACGTAGAGCAGAATACGATGAACTTTGGGCACATCGCAACGATCCTAAATTTAGACAATTTACGCAACAGCAATCAAATACAAATCAAGAACGTTTTAACCAAGAAGATTTTGACGATTTTTATGCTTCATTTTTTGGTCAACATTCTCCCTTTGAAGGCCGTCGAGCTCAACAGGCGCCTAAACAGCGTGGGCATGATTTAGAAATAGAATTAGCTGTTTTTCTGGAAGAATCACAGGAAGAGCATAAGCGCACAATAAGTTACCACTTACCTGTTTATAATGTCTTCGGTATTTTGGAAAAAGAAATTCCTAAAACACTGAATGTTAAAATTCCCGCAGGTGTTATTGATGGGCAACGTATTCGCTTAAAAGGGCAAGGTACTTCGGGTGAAAATGGAGGCGAAAATGGTGATTTATGGTTAACTATTCGTATTGCACCTCATCCTCTATTTGATATTAAAGGCCATGATTTAGAAATAGTTGTTCCTGTAGCTCCTTGGGAAGCTGCATTAGGTGCAAAAATTCCTATACCTACAATAAAAGAAAAAATCTTGTTAACTATTCCGGCGGGAAGTCAGGCCGGACAAAAGCTACGTATTAAGGGAAAAGGGTTAGTTAGCAAAAAGGTCAGCGGTGATTTATATGCAATTTTAAAAATTGTGATGCCACCTAAACCCGATGAAAAGATACGCGAATTATGGCAACAAATTGCAGATAGCCAGACCGATTATAATCCACGTAAAGACTGGGAGAATAAATAATGGGTCAATTAACAACAACAGTATTTACTGTCACTGAGTTTTGTCATCATACGGGAATATCAAATGATGAGCTCAAAGAGTTTGTAGCACTTGGTGTGATCGAACCGCTAGAAATTGAAACTCAGGAGTGGTTTTTCGATGATAATGCTATTGTGGTGACACATCGTGCATTAAAACTTCATAAAGAACTCGCATTAGATTGGCATGGTATCGCCATAGCACTGACTTTATTAGATGAAAATGAACAGTTAAAACAAGAAAATAAGCAATTACGTCAGCAGTTAATGCGTTTTATAAATGAATAAAGATCAATAAAATAGCCACTAAATGAGTTAAAGATTTTTAGTGGCTATTTTTATGCCACAGTTTTATTGTTAACTCACTACTTTAAAACACTTTATTTATTGATTTTAATAATTATTTTCCCTCCGTGACCTTCTCTAATTTCTAAAACTACCATGCTATATAAATGAACAAAATAGCGATGTGATCACACATATACCCATAATCATTAGGTTATTATTATCATAATAAAAAAATTATTGAATGCTACCTTTTTCATAAGATATTTATCTTTCGTAAGGGAAAAATAATGAAGTCGATCCAAACCAATAAATTAATAGAATGGCGTAGAACGTTTCACCAGTTTCCAGAAATTGGCTGGACTGAATTTGTAACGACAGGCACGATCATCAGCATATTGAGAGAGATGAATATTGAGGTAAAAACGGGGCCTCATATTATTTGTCGAGAAAGCATTTTAGGTAGAGATGAAAAATTAGTTAATGAAGCTATTAAAATAGCTGAAGAAAAAGGGATCAGCACCGAGTTATTAGTTGAAATGGATGGTTTAACAGGGTGTATGGCAATTATTGATACAGAAATTCCGGGGCCTACATTTACTTTTCGTTTCGATATTGATTGTGTTTATGTCCAAGAGTCAAATGATGATTCTCATCTACCTAATAAGCAGGGATTTGCTTCATGTCGCTCTGGATTAATGCATGCATGTGGTCATGATGGGCACACTGCGGTAGGACTTGGCTTAGCACATTGGTTAAAACAGAATATTCACGCTTTACGTGGGAAATATAAATTAATATTCCAACCCGCAGAAGAAGGAGTGAGAGGTGCAAGAGCAATCAGTGATAGTGGAATATTAGATGATACCGATTATTTTATGGGGATGCATATTGGATGTAATTTGAAAAAAGGTGAAATAGCACTCGATCCTTTTGATTTCCTTTGTACTACTAAATTAGATATTTCTTTAAAAGGTAAAGCCTCTGATGCCACGGATGAGCCTGAAAAAGGAAATAATGCTTTAGCTGGGGCATGTTTTTTAGTTAATGAAATATTAGCCATACCAAGACATGGTAAAGGTATGACAAGAGTGAATGTTGGCACTTTAATTGCGGGTGAAAATCGTAGCCTTATTCCTAGTTCCGCGAAAATGCAATTAGAAGTTCGAGGACAAGATGCCGAAATAACGCAATATTTGTTTGATAATATAAAAAGATATGTCGATGCTGCCGCAGTTGCTTATCAATTAGACACAAAAATAGAAATTACTGGTGAAGCAACAAACTTCAGAAATGATCCGGAAATGATAAACATCATGCAAGGTGCTATTAATTCACACCCAGAATTAGTCAATATCACATTACCTTTAGGGGGAAGTGAGGATGTTTCATTAATGGTAAGAAGAGTACAAGAGAAAGGGGGAAAAGCGATATTCTTTTTGGTGGGTGCCGACCAAAGTGATGGGCATCATAAAGAAAAATTTGATATCGATGAAGAAGCACTTTCCATCGGCTTAACACTTTTTACTGAAGGTATCCTCTCTATCCTTAATATGTAAAAATAATAAGAAGGTCTATTCTATTTACCTATATTACATAGAATAAGACCTTAATGTTTATTTAATTGGAGTTGAAAATAAAGAGGCTTCTGGTTGATGCTCTTTAATAAACTCAATATAGAGCTGTGTCTCATGCTCGGTTTTTTTCGAGGTGAAAAAAAAGATATTACTCGTAATAGTGGGTGTGAATTCTCGATAAACAATATCTTCTGTTTCAATAATAGGAAATGAATTAATTAAACTCACTCCTAACCCATTTTTTACAAATGTCATTGCTGTGTTTTGATCAGAAACTTCAGCAATAATATTGGGGGTAGATTTTGATTTATTGAGTGCACGATCAATAACTGTACGGCCAATATTATTTTTAACTAAAGCAATAAAAGATTGTTCATGTAAATCATCAGGTGTAATGATATTTTTTGTGCATAGCTCATGTGCTTTAGGGATTGCACAAATAATTTGAGTTTCTCTCATCGGAATTTGAATCAAATTATAATTGCTATTAATGGTCATATTATCAGTAATAACAATATCAGCTTGTTCTTTTGCAATTAAAGAAAGTAGTTGCTCACTTCTAGATATTTCTAAGTGGACATTAATTTGATATGTTTTGATAAACAGAGCAGTGACCTGATTGATAAAACCATAGGCTAATGTTGGTGGAACTAGAATTCTTAGACTCCGTTTTTTTTCTTGATGATGAAAATGGCTTAATCGGCTGAAAGATTCAGCGATATTGGCGATTTCTTCATAAAGCAATAAGGCATCAGAGTTTGGTATTAATTTATTATTTTCACGAGTGAATAACTTTTTACCACAACGTTTCTCGATCTGATTTAATGTCTGGCTTACCGCTGGTTGAGAAATACCTAGCTGCTCAGCTGCATTAGTGACACTTCCCTGATCAATCACGGTTTGTATAATTTCAAGGTCACGTAAAGTTGCCCATCCTCCTGACCAAGAAGTTCTTTTTATATTAATTGCCATTGTGTTTTTTGTTTTAGTCAGTTTATCTTGTGTTAGATTATACAGTTAATAAGTTGATTATTAAATAATAGCGATGATAGAAAATTTATAGAGCAAAAAGATAAGGATAACTCATATAAAACCTCTTGTTAGGGTATTACAGATGCTTTTATTTATCGCAATATAAAACAATTAACAAAGGTTGTTATGGTATGCAATATATCGTTATTATCTTTAATATCAAAAACTGTTTTTATAAATAACGTAATTTTTAATTACATAATAAAAGGTTGTTAATAACAAATTATTTTTCTTTTTATTTGTATTTTAAATGAATCTTTTAATAAATCTTATTAATATTAATATGATGCATATAATTAATGTTTTTATTTTAAAATATAATGGTCATTGAGATATAAATCACGGAAACCCACGCTTTTTCATTGTTAATATTTTGCATCAAATTATCTATCTGGTTTTTTATTTTGACTCTAAAAAGATACTTAATTGATCTACAAATTATAAATAACAAGCAAATGGGGAGTTTTATGTCTTTATTCAAAAAGGGTATTATTGCCTTATCCGTTAATATTGCATTAGTTTCTTCAGCTTTAGCCTGTACAACGTTGTTAGCAGGAAGTGAAGCAACAAATGATGGTTCGTTGATTATTGCTCGTAGCGCAGATAGTGATGCATTAAAAGCACAACATTTTGTTATTCATCCTGCTAAAACGAATCAAACGGGTATTTACAGTACCAAAGAACATAACGGTGCTAATAATTTTACATATCCATTACCTAAGAATTCATTACGCTATACCACTGTACCGAATTGGAAAACACAACTTCACGGTGCAACAGGATTTAATGAACTGGGGGTAGGTGTCAGTGGTACTGAATCTATTTTTGCTTCACCTAAAGCACTCTCTTTTGATCCCTATGTTGAAGAAACTGGGATAACTGAAGATGATATTCCAGATGTCCTGCTTTCAAGAGCAAAAACAGCTCGTGAAGCCGTGGAATTATTAGGTAGTATTATTGAAAAGCAAGGTGCTGGTGAAGGATTTGGTGTTGCTGTTGTTGATAAAAATGAGCTTTGGTATTTAGAAACTGGAACTGGACATCATTGGATCGCACAAAAATTACCTAAAGATAAATACTTTGCAACAGGAAACCAAGGTCGATTACAACACTATGATATTAATAGTAATGATGTTTTAGGCTCTAAAAATCTCGTGGAATTTGCCGTTGAAAAAGGGCTTTATAATCCTGAAAAAGAAGGGGCATTTAATTTTTCAAAAGCTTATACACGAGATGACGAACGAGATCGTACTTATAATGATCCGCGAGTATGGATTATCCAGCAACAATTTAATCCATCATTAAAACAAGCTGTGGATGATGGTCGTAATTTCGCACCTTTATTAACACCAGAGAAAAAAGTATCTGTTGAAGAAGCTAAAGCGATGTTACGTAATCACTTTGAAGGAACAGAGCACGACCCATATACCAATGGATTAAATGGTAAAGAGCCATGGCGCCCAATTAGTGTATTTAGAACTTATGAAGCGCATGTCATGCAAGTCCGTCCAGAACTTCCTCAAGAAATAGGAGAAGTCACTTATGTAGGATTAGGTATGGCGGATTTAACTGCATTTGTTCCGTATTACAGTGGATTAAAAGCTTATCCGCAACATTATGGAATAGGAAGCAATCAAGCAGACAATGATTCTATTTACTGGAAATATCGTAAGTTACAAACATTAGTAATGACAGATTATCCAAAACTCGCACCAATAGTGAAAAAAGCTTATCAAGAGTGGGAAGCAAAAACCGCATTAGAGCAAAAAGAAATGGAAGCTAAATATCTCACTATGGTGAAAACAGATAAAGCTGGTGCAGATAAAATGCTTAATGAATTTAATCTACGAGTCATGGCAGATGCTGAAAAATTAACTGAAAACTTAATGAATGAATTGTTTACAGTAAGAACAAAAGATATTCAAGACGATATTTTCTTTGCTAATAAGTCTAAGAAAGATTGATAGAAGAGAAGTATTTTAGATATCTATTTTAATAGAAAGATCCCAATTTTATTGGGATCTTTTTTGTAGATAAAACTTATTAAAGAACAGGAATGTAGTAGCTAATTTTTTGTAAGTATTGTTCACTTTGTTCAAGTAATTTATCGCAACTCATAGATTTTTTCAGCGTATATTGTTCAATATCAGGGCCAGGCCTACGTAATAAATTCATTTTTGGTAATACTTTAGTATATACCGTGTAAATAATATCATCGTAACCTGTTAATGAGTCTAAAATTTCACCCATATCAAAAGTAATTGCCAAGTAATTACCACTAGGTAATTCTAATTGTGACATTGACGATAGATTAGATGTTGTTGATAATTTTTCTTTATCAACGGCGGTACTATAAATGTACATCGTATCTTCTAATGTACTCGCAGATGCTCGATGCATTGCATATAGCTCTGTGGGTATTGTATGTACGTCCTTTAAAAATTTACGCCAAAATTCTTTTCTAAATTTTTTCTTGTCTGAATTCCACGTTGAAACAGGTTTGTTGTATTGGTGAGACATACCTACTAATTTTAATGAAGGAAAGGTAACGACTTCATATTTAGCGCTAAGTTCAACTGTTTCTAGTGCAGGGAAAATCAGCTCACTAATATCCCAACCCGGCTTTTTTCTGTATTCGGAAGGCGTAATATTAAACTGTTTTTTAAATGCACGACAAAATGTTTGTTGAGAGTCAAACCGATATTTCAATGAAATATCAAGCAGGCTACAACGCGTTATGCGTAAAGCATAAGCACCGCAAGATAAACGGCGGGCGAGTATGTATTTTCCTAAAGATATTCCTGTATATGCTTTAAATAAACGCTGAAAATGCCATTTTGTATAACCTGATTTTTCAGCAACAATATCCAGTGACAAGCTTGAATCAAGATTTTGCTCAATCCAAACAATAATATCTTTAACAACATTCTCTTGAAGCATGAATATTCCTATTCTTTTTCTCTATCGATATTTTTCAATAAGATCGACTTAATTTATTGAACTACAATAAATTTATATGTTCTAGGATAGTAGCATATCGTATAGTGATAATTACACTGAATAAAGTAAAATAGACAGATATTAATGTAAAGTTATGTATTGTAATTTGTTTTAATTAAAATTAATTTTAATTAAAAGGTTGCATTTTAACTCACTCATCAATGATTGATGACTTTTTATTAAAGTTAATCTTAAATTAAAATATTCATATATATTTTTAGTCTTAAAAAAATGCGGAGGTATCCTATTTTATATTTAAAAGATAAAGCCTAGCCTAAATTCATTAGCAAAGTCTTACTTGGTTATTTTAGGAGATGTAAATGAATAAGTTGTTTTCTATTTCTGCTATTGCATTAGTTTCTTCATTAATAACAGCTCCTGCTTTGGCAGCTAAAACGGATACTTATAACTGTGAAGGCCAAAAAATCAGGGTTTCTTTCCCTACTGAACAGCTAGCTGTTATGTATTACAGCGATGAAATTATTGTTTTAAAAGAAGCTATTGCGGCTAGTGGTGCTCGTTATGTTGGTGAAAATTTCCAAATTTGGGGTAAAGGCAAAGGTGAGTTTAATTTAGCAACGATTTCAGAAGATGATGCAGTTAATGGACGTGTTGCTGAAGATAAAGGACGTACTTGTAAATTAGTAAATTAACGTAGAAATGAGTCATAAATAAAAAGAGAACAATTTTATTGTTCTCTTTTTTTATAAGAAAAAGATTAAATAAATATAGTAAAAATTGAAAATAAAAACGATTAGTATCGATAAAATAATAACGCACTTTTTATCACACAAATAAATTGGTCATAGGAAATAAATCAGTTATAAAGATAGTCTTATTGTGATTTTCGCTGTGGTGATCAATGGTAGGACTCTTACCTATTACGGCTAATTTGATTATACTAATAGAGAGTAGTATGAAATCTACTCATTTTTATTTTTTTTAAAACGAAAAATAAATTTAGGTTTATCCACTTATCTGCAACGAAACAAAATTTATTGCGAGTTTATATGAAATCTTACCCTTAGCTAGTCTCAACATTAATTTTTAAAAGCAAAACTTAAAAATAGACATTGCTGTGCAAATTGGCAGGTAATGTGTTATCAAAAATTAATAAAAGACAAAATTTAATGAAAATTAAAAACTCAAGAAAATATAATGTATCATTGCCAGATAATAGAATTTTAACGTGGTATGAATCAGGTCCAGAGCAAGGTAAGCCAGTATTATTTTGTACCGGTGCAGGTATGAGTGGTTTATTAGGAGTCGAAGTTGACCTTTTAAATAAGCTTAATATTCGGTTGATTACACCCACTCGCCCTGGATTAGGCGATTCCACCTTTGATCCTCAAAAGTCGTTAAAATCTTTTTCTAAAGATATTTTATTTTTATTAGATCATCTTCGTATTAAAAATATTAATGTAATGGGGTTTTCACAAGGTGCTGTTTTTGCTATGGCTCTTTGTGTTTATTGTCATGTTGATAAATTACTTATTGTCGCAGGACAAGATCAATTTGACTATCTAGATACACAAAATAAGCTAACAGATGATGTTGTTAATATGCAACGTCAAGCTGTTGGATCACCAGATTCGTTAACTAGTTGGATTAAGCAAAATATAACAGCCAAGTGGTTAATGGATTTTATTCTAAATTACAGTGCCGATGTTGATTTGGCTATTTATAAATCAATTGATTTTCTCCCAGTTTATCAAGAATGTATGGTAAAAGCCTTTAAACAAGGCAATGATGGATATACTCAAGATTTGCTGATTACTATGCAACCTTGGGGATTTTCACCTGAAGAAATAAAGACACCAACAACCTTATGGTATGGTATGAAAGATACCAGTACAGTTCATTCTCCAGACTTTGGGGATTTATTATTTCAACGTTTTCCTAATGCTGAGCGGCATTTATGGCCAGAAGAAGGCGGTTCACTTCTATGGACGAAAACAGAAGAAATTTTATTAGAACTAGCTGATTAAGGTGATGTAGTACATTAATGATAGAGTAGATACTGGTTATCTTAAAAAAATAACAGTATCTACTTTTTTATTTATGTTCTTAAATTAAAATAATGAGATAGGTAAAATAGATAATTATTTTTATCTTATAATTATTTTCTAATTTGACGGGTGAAAAGTTTTTTTAAAATAAAGATGAAAATAATTTGCTATAAAACGAATTATATGACTTAATAGCGTCACTGGTTTGGAAGTACAGACCTATTTATGTTAGTGCAGTTTTAAGTAGTTCACCGTTTAGCGTTATCCCTGATACCTCTTCGTTGCGAATTCCTTCAAATAGTGACCATAAGTAAAAATCCGAAATCAAACCGCAAACAATGCCTTATGGCAAAATAATTAATTAAAGGAAATCTTATGTCTAATACAATGACTGGTACAGTAAAATGGTTTAACGATGATAAAGGTTTTGGCTTTATCACTCCTAAAGACGGTAGCAAAGACGTATTCGTACACTTTTCAGCGATCCAAAGCGATAGCTTCAAATCTCTGAAAGAAGGTCAAGAAGTTTCATTTTCTATCGAAAATGGCGCTAAAGGCCCAGCAGCAGCGAACGTAATCGCTCTGTAATTTACTGTATATATTGCTTAATGCAATATGGATACAAGTAAGATCTAAAAAACCTCACTTCGGTGGGGTTTTTTTATATCAATTTATAGTATTATTTAAATTTGAAGTATATTTATTAAAGCGTATAAAAAATAGTTTTATTAAAGTTATGTAAGTATTTAATGTAAATTATTTAAAATTCTATAAAGTTATTTACTTTAATGCCTAATAATTTTTACAGATAAATAAATTAATGGAGAAATTAATTCTTATAATGGCAAAATAAAGGCATTAAGACATTGTCTTCTCAATCAAAAGAAAGAAAAAAACTTTATTAGAATAAAAAATATCAGATAAATCATAAAAATAATTTAAGATAAAATTAAATTAATATTTAGTGACTTATCTTAAACAATTGCTGTCTAATTTAATATGGCTTAAATGCTTTTTAGTTCCTAAAGGACAAACTTGTGTACGCTAAAAATGTTTTCTCATTGCATCTATTACATCCAAAATATATCTTAACTTGGTTTGGTGTCTTTATTCTTTTTTTATTAGTACAACTTCCTTATGCTTGGTTACTTTTTTTAGGTAAACATCTTGGGTTGTTATCTCGTTTCTTTGTCAAAAGAAGAGTCTCGATCATAAAGAAAAATTTAGAATTATGTTTTCCTAATAAAGATGAAAATGAAATTAACAAGCTTGTTATGGATAATTTATCGTCACTAGGTGTCGCATTATTTGAAACGGGCATGGCGTGGTTTTGGAGTGACCGCCGATTAAAAAATCTCTTTGAAGTACAAGGGATCTCCAATTTTACTGATGCAAATGATAAAAAAGCTGGAATTTTATTAATTGGTATACACTCTATGTCTCTAGAGCTGGGTGGGCGCATTATGGGGCTTTGTTTTCCTGTGAATGCGATGTATAGACCACATAATAATAAAGCGATGGAGTTTATTCAAACTAAAGCAAGATGTCGTTCAGATAAGGGCATGATAGATAGACGCAACTTAAAGTTTATGGTTATGGAGTTAAAAAAAGGGAAGGCAATTTGGTTTGCTCCTGACCAAGATTTTGGTTTAAAAGGTACAACATTTTCTCCATTCTTTTCTGTTGAAAAAACATCAACTTCAAAAGGAGTTGCTATATTAGCAAAACTATCAGGGGCACCTTCTTTAACTGTTACTTTGGTCAGAAATGAAAATCAGAAAGGTAAAAAATACAGTTTAATCATTGGTAAAGAATTGATTAATTATCCTTCTGAAGATATTCAAAATGACACAGATAGAATGAATAAGTTGATTGAAACTGAAATTATGCGAGCACCAGATCAATATTTATGGGCTCACCGCCGTTTTAAAACTCGACCAGCAGGTGAAGCCAGTTTTTATAATTAATTATGAATATATTATATAAAAAAAGACCAACACATGATGTGTTGGTCACAGTAAATACTGGAAGCAATGTGAGCAATGTCGTTGTGAAAAACCAAGTAAAATACTCAACTATTCACAAGGTAAAAGATAATCATTATCATTTGAGTTGTCAACCCCAATATTTGTATGGATTTGGAAGATAAAGATAGGGGATACAAAGCAAAGATAAGAAGATAAAAATTTTTATAAATAAGTTAAAACAGAGTTAGCAGATATAGAAATAAACTATATCTGCCTAATATATTATAACCATAATAGAGAATACCATTTATATAATAATGAATTCTAACTCTTGGAAAATATATACTCGTTATTTAATAATAAATATTATTTCTATTTGATAGAATCTAATGTTTATTAAAAATATAGGATTTTAAACTTACTATATTAATTGTATACGATATCCATTATTCCTACATTTTCTTTGATCCAATTTATGCTCATTGAACCTTTATTTTCACCTAATTGAGCATTAAACATTTTATTGGGTTCGATTTTATGTAAAGTTTCTTCCATTTCAGTTCCATTCCAACAATTTGCTTTAAAAGTATTTCCTACTGAGTCGGTCATACAATTCCCCTCTACAATTGAACCTGTAAATGTAATTGTTCCTGAACCGATTACTTTATTATTATTTGCCATAGTTGGAGCTGATAATAAAAGTGCTAAACAAGTTCCGATAATAAAATTCTTTTTCATTTTATATTCCTCAAATATTCTTTCTTTGGTTAATTCTTGATTTGTTTTTCTGTGTACGATGAATAAATATCTTTTCGTATCGAGTTGATGGAAGAAATATTAGAGGAAAAAAATATATCAATCTGTAAAAAATCTTGATAGTTAATGACAGGTAAATAAAGATTTATGAATGAATTTATGATTTTCTCAGCACATAATCATTAATATAAATTGATTGTTATTTATGTAATTGCTTGAAATTTAAGGGTAAAATTTATTTTTGATTATTTTTGTTAATAAGTTAACTTTTTTTGATATTAGTTAAGTTACTTAATTTTTTAGTGATACATTTTGTCGTTAAAATAGAAAACTTATAAAATGAGTAATTTCAGAGTTCAAAAATATTTGTCAAAGCATTACAAAGAAATGGTTATTAAGAATAAAAAACTATCTTTATTCGATGGCTTTTAAATAGATAAGATAGAACTTGATATTGAAGGGAAGCAAATTATAGGTAATTGTCCATTGCAAAAAATATAACAGGCATAATATGTTTGCGCTATGGGGAAAAAACAGGAAAGCACGTTTAGTTTGAAAATAGTGAGAGTTTAGCGATTGAGCATCTTAAGAGGATAATTGAGATAAAAAAATCCCCGCACGAGGCGGGGGAAAAATTAAATATCTATCAGTGATGAAATACTGAAACCAATAGTAAGGGAAAAAAAGATATCAATCTGTAACAAACTTTAAAAAGAAATAATAAGAATAAAGTGCAGAATTGAAATAATTTTCTGAAAAAATAAATTTTTTTTGATTTTTTCTATTTAATTATTTGATTTTATTTAATTTTAATTTTCACTTAACAGTGAGGCTAAATGATATAAACTAAAACCATCTTGGTTTAACTATAAAGTTTACATACATTTAGTTGAAAATTTTGATAATTTACTTCGTTGGTTAGAATAACAATATGCTTATTTATAATGAGATTGGAATTAAAAATAGACAATAATAAGATTTTATTATTGTCTATTTAAAAAAATTAAAGAAAAATGTATATTTATCTGTTAGTTACCATTTTGTTACATCAATTTCATTGTTCTGATATGCCTTCGCAATATAAGAAGAGATATTGTTGCGTATATAAGGATTTTTTTCTTTGGGATACATTTTCCAAGCTTGTTGTAAATAAGGTAACAACTCACTATCGATGTAATTTGAGCTCGATAATGCCTGAATTGCACCTAAGCAGATCTCTTCATTTTCAGAGATTGCGAGTTCATAAAATGCTGATGTTTTATCTTTTAAATTAATATCATGAGAAGCTGCATAAATTGCACTTCTTATTATTTCTACGCTTGAGTGAGTAAAGAAGGGTTGGAAATCTTCAACTAAAACAGCTTTTAATTCGGCCAAAGAGTAACCGATAAAACGCAATGTATCTTCGCTATTCGTTACTTTAAGAATTGGGAAAAGGTTATCTTTGAAAAGAGAACATTGATCTCTATATTTAAAGTAAATAATAGGAATAACAATGTCTGTTTTTTCATCAAATGGAGCAACTAAAGCTTGCTGAATATAGGGCAATGCTTGTTCTTTAAAATAAGAGGCTAAAACATTTAACGAAACTTTATATAACTCAATATCTTCAGTTTGCAGTTGTTGTTCTAGAAAATATAAACTGCTGTTGGATAATTCAGGTAACTTAGTTAATGAGTTGATAGCACTAATTTTTTTCGTAATATCTTTATTATTTTTGGCAAAATGAAGTAACGTTTCTTCATTACCTCCCATTCGATGACCAAACCAGCTTGTATCATAGCCTAAAATCACTTCATCTAACCAACGTTCGTACCACTGTGTAAATGAAGTTTCATAGGAAAATATGTAAGGAGTATCTGAATTAACCCAATCAGATGTATATAAAATATGACCTTTATATTTACCATTGACCACTAATAAAAGATCGTATTCACATCCACAAGTACCTAAATAAAGTGTACCTTGATGAACTCTATCGCAAATAATATCAAAGTCTTCATCACTACAGTCTTCGGGGACATGACAAAGTGCTTTCCACTCATCAATATTCATTTTAGGTTTAAGTAAGCAGGGTAATGCACAATTTTGTACACCATTTCTATCTATTGCGTCATCAAAAGCATATAGGCCATAGTAAGGGCCTGCACCACCATAAGAGCCCGTACCACCATTGCCAATTTGAGTTACAAAGGCGATATAATCTTCGGGAAATTCACATCCAGCCTTTGCTTGTAGCTGGTTAACTTTCTCTATTGAGAGTGGAGAGCTTAGTTGATATTTATGATTGTCAGCACCAAACTCCTTATATTCATGATCAATACTAGTTGCTAGTACTAATTTCTTACGGATACGCTCGATAGGATTATCTGCATATTTTTTATTAAGTTGTTCCCATTGCTGCTCTGCTGTTAGCTCTTCATTTTTTCCAATGATGGTGGAAATAAAACCCATAATTTAAAATCCCTATTGATGATATGGTTTAATTATAACGTGGTGATTTCATGATCCTTTTTAGATAGTGATAACCAAATACAATATTACTATCTTGCGTTAGATTCACTATAAGCTATTTTAGTTTTAACAAGATAATAGTATTTTGAAGGAAAGTATGTTCTCCATTTAGGGTTAAATGGGTTATGGAATAATACAGATAAAAAAAAGACCAACGCTAGGAGAGTTGGTCAATAAATACTAGAAGCAATGTGAGCAATGTCGTTGTGAGAAACTGAGCAAAATACTCAACTATTCACGAGGTAAAAGATAATCATTATCATTTAATGTGTCAACCCTAAGAAAGTTGCGGTTATTATTTATTCACACTAAAAGTCAATAAATTATCTTACTTTATAGAAACTAAAGTTAGAATTTTATTATTAATAACAACAAGATCACTACTTTCTGATTTAGTGTTTATCGTATTCTTAACAGCATTCATTTTTTTCATTTTATTGACTAAATCTTTAAAATGTTGAGAGCGTAAATGTATCGTTTTCTTAACCATGAATTTTCTCCTTATGAATTGTAGTCATAACAATAATAAGGATATTATTTAAATGCAAATGATAATCAATATTATTTATAGCGTGTGATTTGATGGCAAAGTGCTTATGTTCAGGTAAATACTACGATTTTATCTACTTCTTTGTATAAGCTTTCTTATCTTTGCTCTCTTAAAAGAGTGATATTATGAATAATAAAAGGAACTAACAGAGGATTTTGGCGATGGCATATGATTTAACGAAGCGATTAGTCATAGGGCTTTCCTCTAGTGCATTATTTGATTTAGAAGAATCAGATAATATTTTTCGCACACAAGGAGAGGAAGCTTATCGAAAATATCAACATAAAATGCAGGATGTACCTCTAAATAAAGGTGTTGCATTTCCTTTTATTAGCCGGCTTTTGAAGCTAAATAATATTAGACCTGACGATCCACTCGTTGAAGTTATTTTGTTATCTAGAAATGATCCCGATACTGGATTAAGAGTGATGAATTCTATTGAACATTATAATCTAGGGATCACCCGAGCCGTATTTCTTCAAGGAAAATCACCTCATATTTATATTCCAGCATTTGATATTGAGTTATTTTTATCTGCTGATCATGATGATGTTTTACAAGCAATTAATGCAAATTATCCAGCAGGACAGATATTAGAAGGCCATGTTAATGATGATGATGCCGATGAATTAAGAATTGCGTTCGACTTTGATGGTGTGATCGCTGATGATGAAGCAGAAGTTATTTATAAAACTTCAGGGGAGTTGTCTCAATTTCACAAGCATGAAGCTAAAATGGTTGATGTTCCTCATAACCCTGGACCATTAAAGAAATTTTTATTGCGTATTTCTGATATTCAAAAATTAGAATTAGAAAAAGTAAAACAAGATCCTACATATATTCCATTGCTTAAGATCTCTATTGTTACTGCGCGTAATGCACCATCTCATAAACGTGTTATTAATACGATGAGAACGTGGGGAATTTCTGTTAATGAAGCCTTTTTTATGGGGGGAGTAGAGAAAGCCAATGTTTTGAGAATTCTAAAACCTCATATATTCTTTGATGATCAAAAACTGCATTTAAAATCATCATCTGAATTACCTTCTGTCCATATTCCTTTTGGAATAGCAAATAGAAAAATAGATAATAAATAATAAGTATTTAATTATTGAGTGTCTGATATATAGCATACACTCAATTTTTATTTTGTCTAATTATGTTTTTCCTTTAATTTAAATAATAACTTTATTATAAACTGGATCTATTTTATAAAAGTAGTATGGTAGGTATTAAATAACTACTAAAAATTATAAATGATAAATATTTATAATTAATTTCAAGAGGTCTTAAGTTTAATTTAAAGAAGGAAAATTGAAGTGGATAATAATCATAGATTTTTTTCTGACGAAGTGTGCCCTAAAACTGCATTATATGGTCAATTTTATGGTGATAATCACTATGCTGGCCGAGATTATGAGCGAAAAATATATTATGGAAATAAATTCCCAAAAACTAAAAAAGGTTTTTATTTTAAGAAATTAATGAATTTTAAATAATAGCAATAATAAGCAAGTAATATGGGATCATTTTAAATGTAGATATCAATATTTTTTAAATTGATATATTTTTAAAAACAAGTTGATGATTGCGTAACTTATGAAATTTACTACGCTGAAAAATAACAGCGCAGTAAAAATTATTATTGAGTCTTTTCAATACCAATAGGTTGATAACCTTGCCATAAAGGTTTGAAATGTTCACCCGAATTATTTGGTATTAGATGAATGTAAAAATTACCGATTTTGCTTAATAAAGTGCAATCATCAACATCTTTTAAATTGTCTTTATGTTGTTGCAGACTATTTACTAAAAGGGTCGCAATAGCCTTCTCTTTAGCTTCATTCGCTGATTTAGCAACAAATAAATCAAATTCATGCAATTCAGCTAGATTTGATGGATGATAGCCTCCCACATTAACAAAATATAAATTATCGTTACTATCGCTAGGTTTATCACTAAGAGTGATATTAAACCCATCAACCCAAGTGATTTCTGCATAACCATCAATATGTACTTTGTCTTTATCTCCAAACCATGCTTCTCTTAACGCAGGCCAAGCATCTGTAGGTTTTTCTGCCACAACAAATTGGATATCGTGAACTTCAATATTTGACTTACCGGCATTACCACCAATGTAGAACATAAATAACTTCATTGCTTTTCCAACTTTTTATTTTGTTATCGATATATAATTTATTATATATCGATTTGAGGAGAAAGTGTAAAATGAGACGATAGATAAGATCATGGGCGTGAATGTTGAGTATTAGTGCTTAATCATAATTAGAGAAAACCTTCCTTATAGTTATAAGGGCAATCTGTTCTTAAATACTGCGTGTAATTTTGACGCTAATACTTACTTTAAATTGATATTATTATTTCTTGCCCACTTTTTTAATCTCCCATTAGCGTTGGCATAAGGTGAAGATGTGTTAAATGAGATCATTCGACCCATCGTCCATTTTGTGTACCATGGTTTACCATACAAAATATCATCAGTTCGCTCATCAATAAGTGCCACAATTTCATTTTTTACAGCCCGAAGTTCAGCTATTAACGAGTCATAATTTAACTCACTGTAATCTGAGTAAAATTTTTGAGCAAGAAGACCAAGTTGGTTCCATTTATAACCAGTGTCTGGAAAATCGATAGGTAAACCTTTGGCATCAGATGTGATCCATTTTACAACAAGAGAATTCCATCCGAGCAAATACGAAACAAGATCACGAACACTCATCTTGGTTCCTTTGGCGTGCCCATCCATTGAGCGCTCCGAAGTAGTTTCTATCGGGATTGCATCAAGATAACTAATTAATTTATTGAAATTTTTATCAATAGCTAAAAGTAGTTCAACTTTTGTTTGCGGTACACTCATAAGAACTTCCATCTAATTAGAAGAGAAAGAGCATAAAGGGCTGTGTAGTGTTTAAAAATATATTATGTACTATCCACCATAATAGGGGAAGATCCTTTTATAACAGTGTAAATCTCGATTTCTGAATATAATTGGGTCTATATCTTTAAATATTGAATTTAGGCTTTTTTATTTGTAGCTAATTTATTATTGAAAACTCATTTTTCATTTCATTATTATGTGGTAGTGAAAGGGCTGTTTTATTACTTTAGGTATCTCTATGAATGTCAATTTCGACTTGTTTGCTGAAGAGGTCAGGAGAGAGATAGCTAGGCGTAGTTTGCATGAATTTATTCAGTATATAAACCCGGAATATATTACAAGCCACTTTTCAGAAACGGTGTGTAATGCGTTAGAGCAATTTTTGTTAGACATGATGGATGGTAAGCGCCCTAAGTTAATCTTAAGTGCGCCACCTTAGCATGGTAAGTCTGATATTGTTTCTCGCTATTTGCTAGCCTATTTCTTTGGTAAATACCTAAATATGTGTGTTGGTGCATTATCGTATTTATCAGATCTCGTTAGTGATATGAACACCGATGTTCAGCGAATATGATGTCCGATAAATATCGTGTGTTATTTTCTAAAAGCGAGTTAGATAACAAGTTTGAGAACGGCATTGCAGTTAAATGTAATTCTGACGAGTTTGATATTGCTAACCACAAAGGCAGTGATTTTCGTGCTGGTAATCCTATACACAAGGATATGGTTACGACTATGAACGTGACCAAGTCATAGGTCTTGCTACAAAAAATATTGAACTAGAAAAAATGAACGGGATATTTCACGATATCACAGAAGCGATTGGTGAAATTCAATCCTTTGGTTTTCCAAAATGGGATGAAGTTGGTAAGCCGTATGCGATATGCGCCATTGTGTACCATAAAAATAAAGTCTGGCAGTCTAAAGTTGAGAATAACAATATTGAGCCGGTTGCCGGCAATGCATGGGCAGAGTTAAAAGCCGATGCCACAGCAGGTGATGTAGGCGCTTATTCTAAAACAGAATCAGATCAACGTTTTCAACCGTTAGGTAACTACACACCATCCGGTTACAGTTATTCAAAATCAGAGTCAGATAATAAGTATCAGCCTAAAGGGAGTTATGCAACTGCGGGGAGTAGTTACACAAAAGCTGAGAGCGATAGTCGATACATACCTAAAAATTGGGTTGGTGAGATTTATAACGGTGCCTTAAATGAAGGAAATTCAGTTAAGGTCATTATGGTGTTCGAGGCCGTTCTTTATATATGTTATCGGATAGGAATGACATTGGATTAACAGAGATCCGTATACCTGCGGATAATCTTCTTGTCACTATAAATAATGGTGATAAATGGACTAGAATGAAAACAACAGAGAATGGAACAAGAATACATATTGTTGCAACCACACTGACGATTAAGAAACTATATTTGATTAAAACTAAATTTATTCAATTTAGAAAGATGATGCTTTTCTATGGAGTATCATCTTTCTTATAATAAGTTATGCGTTATTGGTAATTAGTATGTTTTCTTTTTTTGTATAACAAGTGCAATTATCTGGAATATTTTTGTTTATAAAAGACATAGCACCAATGATAACATTATTACCAATGGTAAGTGTATTACCAATAATGCATGAATGGGCACCGATTTCAACGTTATCACCAATAATAATGAATCTCTTATTTTTGATTTCAGAATATCGAGAACCACCAACACCTATTGTAGTGTTTTGTCTAATGTGACAGTTTTCACCAATTGTAGCTAGACCTGTGATAATGACGCCAGATAAATGGGCAAATGATATCCCTGGTTTTATTTTTGCATTTAAATTAATTTCAGCTCCATATTTTAAAGATATCTTTCGATTTATATAATTTGCGAGTTTTGAATGAGTTTTATGATGTAAGAAACTGGCAATCCTCCACCAAAAAATAAAACGCCTATCATGGCACTTATAACTTCTTAACATGGCTCTACGCCATGAAAACTTTTTATCATTGGATTTAATCACTTCGACAGATAAACATTGCTTTAAAAATCTGTAACTAGTGTAGTCATAACTATCCATTGCTGTATTCCAAAATAAATCTTTATATAAATTAATTGTGTTTAACTGAATATTTATCTTTTTAAAAATTATACACAGTATTTTTACTATATAAAAATCGCTCCAATTGCTCAAGCAAATCCCTAGCCACATCCTCCGTCATATAGGTTCTCATCGGTTCTCGCTTAACATTCTTCATTTCAAATGTATTCTCATCAAACTTTGGATCAGAAAAGATAATATCCATAAACAGATAGCCATACGGGTTATCTGCAGATAAACGAGCCTCTTCTAACTGAGCAATATATTCCGCATTATTGATTTCGAGTTTAATCATGGTATCACCTATTTTACTGTATTTTTATACAGTAATTTATATAAGGTAACGAATAGAATAGCAAGGAGAAAAGGGCAATTTTATGAGCTAAAGAAAGGGTGATTTTGAGAGATGATTTGTCGTCGTTTTACCAGAGTTTTACCAGTGGCAAATTTCAGGCATAAAAAAACCAACCATAAGCGGTTGGTTTTTCTAAGGAATTTTGGTCGGCATGATAGGATTTGAACCTACGACCCCTGACACCCCATGACAGTGCGCTACCAGGCTGCGCTACATGCCGTTTGTGCTCTGTATATTACTGTTTTTGACTGCTAAAGCAACCCTTTGCTAATTAAGTGACGTAATTTTATACGTCACTTAATAGTGCTAGCGTTCAATAAAACGCTTCTGCTCAGCCAGAACTTGCAGTAATAATTTTAAATCAGGTTTTGCAGAGCTGATCTCTTGTCCTGATTTATCAAATAAAGCATACCGGCCATTCTTATCTATCAACAAAGTATTATCTTGTAAAAAGACGACAAATGCCTCTTCATCACCTGTAAAAATCCATGGATGATTACGGGTGCTTGCGAATAAATCTTCACCTTGTGAATAGTTATCAGCTGGGCTTATGACATGTAAAACATGCTGCATTAAGGTTGTCATAATATCTTGATGGCTTGTCATTCGATCAATAACCTGTGGCGTCATATTTGGCCAATGTATCATCAATGGCACTTGTGACTGGCTTAAATTAAAGGTGGTCTTATTTGAAAGCCATTGATTAATCTGCTTCTTATTGTTGTCTTGATGATAGCTAGAAGTGACAACTACAACAGTATTATCTAGCACTTTGGTTTCTTGTAATGTCTTAAATATTGTCTCAAGTTGATCATTTAATGTGGTGCGTTGAGACGCATTATTGGTGTGACCATTAATTTGTAAGAAAGAGAACCAAGGGGTTGTTTGGCTGTTTTTGACCAGCCAATTGCTCCAACTATCAATTGTGGCATTGTTATCACCACTGCGTGATGTTGGGAGGGAGAAATCTGATAGCACAGCTTGTTTAAACAGTGGCGTTTGGAAACCATTAGTTGAAAACATTGCTAATTGGTAGTTCCGATAACTTAGCGCATCGAAAAGTGCAGAGTTTTTTCTGCTACTTAATACACTGTCTAAATAAGAAGGTGAAATACCATAAAATAGGCCAAATAATGCAGTGTCATTATTAATGCCTGATGAGTAATGCCTTGAAAAATAAAGATTATTTTTTGCGAACTGTTGCAGGCTTGGTAATTCAGGCACTTCTTCGTTACCTAAACCATCGATGACAACCACCAGCAAGTTATAAGAATAGGTATTCTTGGCATAGATTAATGGAGCAAGAGGATAGGTGATCCCTTGTGCTGCTGGGTTACCCTCACTGATAACACGTTGCTCATATTCTGATTGATTAATAAAACCATGACGTTCAAGGAATTTACGCGCCGTCATTGGATACGATAGCGGTAAATTAGCTCGTTGCATGGTGATTGGGCGATAGAAGTTAGCATCAGCCCAAATTGACATAGAGTGAGATAATATAAAGCAAGTAATAAAGACACCCGCTAATGGTTTACCCCAACGTTGGCGATTTAAGCTGCGTAATTTTTGCCAACTCCACGTTGCAAAAAGCATTTCAATAAGAAAGATGATGGGAATGCCAATAAAGATAAGTTGCCATTCACGCGCCATTTCACCTTCATCTGGATTAATCACGAGATCCCAAACAAGTTGAGTCAAATGGAGTTGAAATTGCTGGTAAACAGCGATATCAAAAATAAGGATAGTCAATCCAGCACTGGCAAGGGCACAGGAAATGACTCTAAGTAGCCGTTGAGAAACCGCTACGAAGGTGAGAGGGAAAAGGATGAGTATATAGATAGCAAAGACAATAAAACTAAAATGTCCCATCCAACTCACAATAGCGTAAAAACGACCAGCAAAAGTTGCAGGCCAATCAGAAATAAACAGGTAACGGCTCCCAAGCAGTAAGCTTAGAATAATATTAAATAGCGCAAACCAGTGACCCCAACTGATCATTTGGGATACTTTTTCACGATAGGACTGAGGTCTCGTTACCATGTCTATAAATAATTTTTCTATGTTTATTAGTGAATATTGCCTTCATCAATTGAAGCACGCAATGCGTGAACAAAAGAATCAGCAATCAGCATTCGTTGAGCAGGGGCAATACTTGTATTGATTAAGTTTGTCACCATGTTCCCCAACACCATCAAAGAAAGATCTGTAGGAGTATGATGTTTTTCAAGAACGCTGACAAGTTCTGCAAGTAATTGCTCAACTTGTTCATCACTATAACGGGATTTTTGTGGCATAAAATCTGAATTCCTACTAAATGAATAAAACGCTATATATTACCGTATTACTAGGTCTTTTTCCGCTATTAAATTAATTAATTTTCCCTTGATACTGAAAGTAGGGAGTGTTTGAATACGCGCACGAGAAAGAGACGCAATAGAAGAGGACGACCATGAGTCTAGATATTAACCAATTAGTTTTGCATCAACTTATTAAGCGAGATGAGCAGACATTAGAAGTTGTGCTACGTGATTCACTCTTAGAAATTGAACCCGTTGTTCAGGAGATGATTGAAGAGTTGCATCGTGTATACAGTGCAAAAAGTAAAGCTTATGGTCTGTTTAATGAAGAAAGTGAATTAGCAGAAGCGCTGCGCTTACAGCGTAAAGGCGAAGAAAACTTTTTAGGTTTTTCACGAGCAGCAACCGTGAGACTAAAAGATGAATTAGCAAAATATCCTTTTGCAGAAGGTGGCACCGTTCTATTTTGCCACTATCGCTATTTAGCGGTGGATTACCTTTTAATTGCTGTACTTAGTAGTTGTAACAGTATGTGGGTAAATGACAGCCTTGATGTGTCATCAACGCGCTATTTAGATATTCCTCATGCAGACATTATTGCTCGTATCGATTTAACTGAATGGGAAACGGCGCCCGACTCTTTACGTTATTTAACGTTTTTAAAAGGTCGTGTTGGACGTAAAGTCTCTGACTTCTTTATGGACTTTTTAGGTGCTCAAGAAGGTTTAAACGCTAAAGTTCAAAATAAAGGCTTATTACAAGCGGTTGACGATTTTTGTGAAGCCTCAGAAATGGGCAAGCAAGAGCGTCAAACTTGTCGTGAGCAAGTATATAGCTATTGTAACGAGCAATTACAATCGGGCGAAGAAATTGCCTTAACAGAGCTTGCCGAAGAATTACCGTCTTTGGGTGATCAAAACTTTGCTCAATTTACTGAAGAAAAAGGCTATGAGTTAGCTGAAACATTCCCCGCAGATCGCAGTACGTTACGTCAACTGATGAAGTACTCAGGAAGTGGTGGTGGATTAACAGTGAATTTTGATGCGAAATTATTAGGGGAGAGAATATTCTGGGATCCAGCAACAGATACGCTCACCATTAAAGGTACACCGCCTAATTTACGTGATCAGCTACAACGTAGAGCATCAGAAAAATAATTAAATAGTAGAAACAAATAACGCCACATTAAGTGGCGTTATATGCTCGGCGTCCCGAAAAATAAAGCTCGAAGGGTGGCTTATTAAGCGCGCAGGAAGTCGATATGAGTAATTTTTGGTTTATACTCGTGACGTTGCACTGCTTTAACTTTAACTTTAGTTTCTTTGCCATCGATAACCAGGTTTACGAAATCTGAATAGAATTCTGATTTGTGCTCTTGGTTGATAACTTCGTTGTGATCTAAATCGATAGCGATTGGCTCTTCATTTCCGCCATAAACGATAGCAGGAAAACGGTTAGCCACACGCAGGCGGCGGCTCGCACCCTTACCCTGCTCTTTACGTACAGTTGCTTTGATAGTTAACATCTTTTTTCTCTTATAAAAAAGAAAGAAAATACATACTTGTTACAGGCGACCCAGCAACAAGCTCGAGATTTGGTTTATCTAAAAATAGATAAAGCGGGGCGCATTTTAACGAAAAAGTCCTCTAACAGCAAATATAAATCCAGATTAATATAAGGTATCTGCTTTTCGGTAGCGGCCTGCATAGTCAAAAATCTTATTTCTTATCTTCCAGAAGCGCTCTTTTTTACCTTTATGGGCGACAATAAAGTCGGGGTGACGTAACAAATCAAACTGTTTAATAATGTCGTTGGCATCATGCCAAACAAAAGGAACACCTGGTGCGCGTTGATGTTCACGTAAAAATTTTAATTCAAATACTTTTCGTTGAGCTGGGGTGGTTAATCGAAAACGTTCAGAGACAGACGTGCCTTCTTCATCGTAATAATTAATTTCTAACCATTCACCTTTAACATCATTTCCTGACTTAAATTGCATTCCACCACAGCGTAGAACTAATGCCCCTTTGAGTTTTAATGCCGCTTTGAGCATATCATCAGGATCAACCAAGATCTCATCGCAATGAACACAGCGACGTGCTGCAATATCATTTTCTTCATTACAATGAGGACACAATTTAAAGCGGAAACGAAATTCACATTGCTGTTTTTGCCCTTGTTCATTGAGTTCCCAACCTTGGCAACGGCGACCATAGTGTTCAATGATATCCCCATCAGCATCTACAATTCCCCAAAAGGTATTGGCAAATTGGCAAATAGGACAAAAAACTTGTACCGGCTGACTATTTGGATTGGGTTTTTTAGTACCAACTTCGGGTAGATAGAGATCATGAGGATTACCTGCATAATCTAAAATCAGGCATTCTGTTTTTCCTGCAAATAATCTTAATCCCCGTCCTACAATTTGCTGGTATAAACTCACAGACTCAGTGGGGCGTAAGATAGCAATTAAATCAACATGAGGTGCATCAAAACCTGTTGTTAGTACGGCAACATTGACCATATAACGTAATTGTTGCTGTTTAAAACGGGAAATAAGATCATCACGTTCATAAGAGGGGGTATCCGCACTGACTAATGCTGCTTCATCTTGTGGTAAAAGAGAAAGGATCTCTTTTGCATGTTCAACTGTCGCCGCAAATATCATTACTCCTCGGCAATTTTGCGCATATTCAATAATTTGAGCGACAATATGAGGCGTAATACGTTTTTGTCTCTTTATTTCACGGTTTAGATCTTCTTCATTAAATATCCCATTTTGACTTGTTCTTACTTGGCTAAAGTCGTATTGCAATATAGGCATATCTAGGCGAGTTGGTGGAACTAAAAAATGATTGCTTATCATATAGCGTAAAGGCAATTCATAGATACAATCGCGGAAAAAGCAGTTTTCATCGCCTCTGATCATACCGTGATAATGATATTGATAAATCCAACCCGTAGGTAAACGATAAGGTGTTGCAGTTAATCCTAAGATACGTAATTGTGGATTAATGGATTGCAATTGTTTAATGACTTGCTGATATTGGCTATCTTCAGACAAACTAATGCGATGGCATTCATCAATAATAAGAAGAGAAAAAGTATCACTAAACCGCGATAAATTACGGGCAACAGATTGCACACTACCAAAAACAACTTTCCTGCTACTCTCTTTTTGTTGTAAGCCAGCAGCAAAAATATCTGCAGATAGACCATAAGCCTCATATTTGCTATGGTTCTGTTCTACTAACTCTTTTACGTGTGCTAACACCAATACACGTCCGCGTGCTCTTTTAGCGAGTTCTGCAATCACTAAACTTTTCCCTGCGCCAGTAGGTAATACAATTACCGCAGGTGTATTGTGTTGGCGAAAATAAGAGATTGTCGCGTTAACAGCGTCAAGTTGATAAGGTCTGAGTGTAAAAGCCATAACTCTGCATAAGAAATCAAACGGGGCGTCAGCGTAACATTTTTTTATAGGTAGCGCGAATAAGGGGGGGAGTAAAGAGCGTGATAGTTTATTTATAAATTAATTAGTTGTTTTATTGTTAATATTCATTTTTAATAGATACCTCATATCAGATGGTATTCTTCCATTTTTCAGAGAAATTCATGCGATTAGATAAATTTTTATCCCAGCAATTGGGTATTAGCCGTAGCTTGATCCTTCGTGAATTAAGAGCAGGGCTTGTAACAATTGATGGCGAAATGGTGAAAAGCGGTTCAACCAAAATTGCACCAGAGCAAGAAGTAGCTTACGACGGTAATGTCTTAACTCAAATTTTAGGGCCTCGCTACTTTATGTTGAATAAGCCAATTGGCTATGTATGTTCAACAGACGATCCAGTTAATCCAACTATCCTCTATTTTATTGATGAACCTTTGGCTCATAAATTACATGCTGCTGGGCGTTTAGATATTGATACAACAGGACTTGTTTTATTAACGGATAATGGTCAATGGTCACATCGTATTACGGCACCAAAAC
Organism: Proteus genomosp. 6; assembly: GCF_040139785.1. Lineage (NCBI taxonomy): Bacteria > Pseudomonadati > Pseudomonadota > Gammaproteobacteria > Enterobacterales > Morganellaceae > Proteus > Proteus genomosp. 6. Next base: position 39,653 of record NZ_JBEEVJ010000012.1, read on the forward strand.
ATCATTGTGAGAAAACCTATCTGGTTACGTTAGAAGAGCCGATTGGAGAGGGTGTTGCTGAACAATTCCAAAAGGGTGTTCAACTCAACGGTGAAAAAGACCTAACAAAACCCGCCACGTTAGAAATTATTACGCCAACAGAAGTCAAACTTACTATTAGTGAAGGCAAATACCACCAAGTAAAACGTATGTTTGCAGCAGTGGGTAATCATGTAAGTGCATTACATCGTGAGCGTATTGGTGATATTACATTAGATGAGACTTTAGCTGAGGGCGAATATCGTCCATTAACAGAAGAAGAGATCAACAGCATTCACTTACCTCAATAATTATTATTTATCCTGTCGTTTTTGGGAGTTTATCTGCGTGCAACAGCAACGTTCGTCGTACCTTAGTCTCATTTTAATACTGGGACTTATTTCCATGCTTATGCCATTGGCTATAGATATGTATTTGCCAAGTTTACCTACTATTGCGCAAGATTTTGGTGTGCCAAGTGGCAAAGTACAAATGACATTAAGTATCTATATTTTTGGTTTTGCTATTGGGCAATTAGTCTATGGTCCTATGGCTGATAGCTTGGGACGTAAGCCTGTCATTTTGGGCGGCGTAATTGTTTTTGCTTTTGCCTCTAGTGCATGTGCATTATCTGAATCAATAGATGTGCTAATTGGTATGCGCTTTTTACATGGTTTTGCAGCAGCTGCGGCAAGTGTTGTTATTAATGCATTGATGAGAGATATGTTCTCTAGAGATGACTTCTCTAGAAGTATGTCTTTTGTTGCACTTGTTATGACTATCGCACCTTTATTAGCGCCACTATTAGGTGCTTGGGTGATGAATTGGTTTTCATGGCATGCTATTTTCTGGAGTATCGCGATAGCCGCCGTGATTGCATCTGCATTAATTGCTTTTTATATTCCAGAAACATTACCAAAAGAGCGTCGCCAACGCTTTAGCTTAAGAGTGACATTTAGCCAATTTATTAGTCTGTTTAGAACACGTCGTGTCCTTTGCTATATTTTGGCTTCAGGTTTTTCTTTTGCTGGCATGTTTTCATTTCTTAGTGCTGGCCCTTTTGTCTATATCGAATTGCATGGTATTCCCTTTGATCAATTTGGATTATATTTTGGCTTTAATATCATCTTCTTAATTGTGATGACAAGCATTAATGGGCGATATGTTCGTCGATTTGGTGCGTTGAATATGTTACGCCTAGGATTAACTATTCAATGTATTATGGGGATCTTTTTATTGCTGGTGGTCGCTCTTAATTTACATTTCTATTTCCTTGTTGTGGGTGTAGCAATGTATGTGGGCGGGATCGCAATGATCACATCGAATGCTATGGCCGTTATTCTTGATGACTATCCCCATATGGCAGGAACGGTTTCTTCTCTCGCAGGAACAGTGCGTTTTGGTGTTGGTGCGTTAGTTGGAACGGCTATTGCTATGCTACCAGCAAAATCAGAATGGCCAATGGTAAGCTCTATGGCATTCTGTGTACTGTTTGCTATGGGGTTTATTTTGCTTGCTCGTCGTTATAAATAAGAACATCACGCTATAAATAACAGAAATTTATAGCGTGCTCCTCTTTTCCTGTCTCTATTTCCTCTAAAAACACCACATTTTCCTCTGCTGTATTTCATGAATCGTTTCAAATTAGTGTGATTTTTTGATTTGAATCAATACCTGATGTTGTTTTTTTGTTAAATTAAGTAAAATTTATTTTAATAATCATCTATTATTGTTTTGTTGATATGAAGTATCGTGATAAAAATTGATGGATTGTTTTACATGAATGCGTAATATTTTATGCAATTATTTTATATGGTTGATAAAATGTTAAATAAATGGAAGAATAATTGAAGAGATTAAGCATTGTAGGTATGAATATCTGCAAACGCTAAGCTAAAAGAATGGTTTGATACGTCTCTTCGCTTTTTTTGTAAAGCAATTGTAATATTTGTGTTCTATGATTAACAAAGTTCTAATATGCGTGTGAGCAAGTCAGTTCAAACTCGTATTGATGATGTATTAAATTAACGTGTTGATGAAACAGGATTGATTTGTGGATAATGTACAACTTTCGGTAGTTCATAAGCTGCCGCTGAGTTATCGGTGGCTAGCAGGCTTTGCAGGCACAAGAGTAGAAATACTGCCTGAAAATGATGCTGGAAAGCAAAATACGTTAATTGGCTTAAAATTATTAAGTCATGATGGTATGACACTGGATGAAGCAATACAGAATTTGCGTCAGTATCTGAGTAATCTCCATATTGATAGCGTTGTGATTGAGTGGGATGGAGCTCCTTGCCTTTTCCTTCATAGCGACGATGAATGTGCTGCATTATGTTGCTTAAAAAACGCGGGTGTCGCTATTGCAGAGCCATTCCCAACGGCATATTCTTATTTATAACACCTAGTTAATGTTATAAAACCAATGTAGTTACTGTGCGGTTTAAGCATGGCCAAGAATATAAAAAAAGCCTCATTATTTATTTTAATGAGGCTTTTTTATTGCAATAAGATATAAGGGAATTAATTATCTTAATACATTTTGCGAAAGGTTGTTTTCAACAAGCGCTGCGTCATTTTTGTCAATAACACGTCTTGCTGCATAAAAACGTTTGTTCCAGTAGACATTAGACATTTCTGACACTGTTACACCATTGCTGGTGGATGCATGTACAAATTTATCATTACCGATGTAAATTCCAACATGGCGCATAGTACGGCCTGTTTTGAATAGAACGAGATCGCCTGCTTGTAATTTTGATTTATTAACCTGGGTACCAGAGAACTGCTGGTCTGAGGTCGAGCGAGGAAGTTCTACACCGAATTGGTCAAGAAAGGTTCTTTGTACAAAGGCAGAACAGTCGATGCCTTTTTTAGTATCTCCACCTAAACGATAAGCGACGCCTTTCCAGTCTGCATATTGGTCAAGTATCTTAGATTTTATATCGAGATTCTTCACCAATGATTCAAATTCATCTTGTGATGCTTGGGAAATAGATGTGCTTGATGATGTATTAAGTGGGGTAGTGCTTGAATTCGCTAAGCGTGAATTTGCGTTCTGTGAGCTACATGCTGATAGCGTAGCTACAACAATGAACGCCGGTATGAGCTTAAGCATTCTCATATACGGTTTTGTTCTCATTGTGACAGATTTCCCTTACATCCTTACGTGCAGAAGCGCACATGAATTATTCACCAAATAACCAGAGAATATAGTGTAATTTAACTCTGGCAACCCTATTTCGCGAAAAACGTGCTCTAAAGCACGTAAATATCCACATTAAACAATAAATAATGAAGAAACCAGAAAAGTGTACAGAAAGAGGGGCTAAATGGCGAGAGAAAAGGAGCTTAATTTACAAAACATTAGATAATAAAGTGCTAATACTTAAAATAGATCTCATTTTGTCATAATAATATCATTTAATTGTCAAAAAAATGACCAAAAGAATAAGTGCAATATTACACTTATTCTCTTTTAATAAATTAAATGTGTTTTCCCTTTTATTTTTTAAAAGGAAGATATTTTTCTAATTGTCTGACAATAATATCTGATAATGGTGTAATTAATAACCAACTTGTTGTGATTAAAGTTAAAGAAATAGAACCAACTAATATATCTGATGCCCAGTGTGCACCGGCCATAACTCTTGGTAATGAAAATACGACAGTAATAAGAAGAGCACATAAGAAAGAACGAAACGAGAGATAACGTAATATAAAGCTACAGAAGATAAGTAGCATCAAACCATGATCGCCAGGGAAGCTATCACCTGAGGCATCTTTTGTAGGAATACCAGTCACAACGCCCACTCTATGCACATCTTGAAAATGAAGTGTTGGGCTTGGTCTTTCAATGGGAATATTTTGTCCCAATTGATTAATCAGCACTGCACTTATTACCATCACTAATCCCACAATGACAAGATGGCGTTTACCCATATAATCTTTTTTACGGAATGTATTGTAATAAAGTGCACCCATCGCCAGCAAAATAACTAAATCAAACTTCCTATTATTGGTATAAGCCACAAAAGAGGCAAAAAAAGTATCAGGTAAAATGTGCTGATTAAAAAAATAAAAAATATGAGTGTCAATTGATAGCCAAAATCCATGTTGTGCTGGAAGATACCAAGAGAAAAAAATAATTAGACCTGCAAGATTAAGTAGAAAAATAGCGAGTGCTTTTTGGTGAAAATAAGAAAGTTTCATAATAATAAAATGACAAATTTTGCGTGTGTTTGGTGATCTTGATCACAAAAAGTTTGAGTTTAATTATAGAACTATAACCAAAATAAAAAAATAGATCTTTGCAATTTGCTGTTTGTGTAAATGTTATACTTTAGTTTCATTTCTGTTGGATTTTTTCATACTCACTTAACTCAAATTTAGAATATTTTTTCTTGATACTCGTAATTTGAGTATTATATAATTTTTTTCTATTCTTTAATTAAAGATAAAAGTTAAATAAATAAAGTAACAAGCCGATATTAGTTAGGACTTTAATAACATATTGGCTTGTGGAATTTACACACCCCAATAATCATAGGAGGCTAGTTTTGAATAAGTTATGTATTGCTGCTACGTGCTTAACTTTATTATTAAGTACACCTACTTTTGCTAAGGAAAATAAAGTCATTGGTTCCGGAACTATAACTTTTGTTGGTGCAATTGTTGAGGGCAATTGCCTAATGGATACAGAGAAAAACACTTTTAAAACAAGCTGTTGGAATGGAACTGAAATGCAAGAATCTCAATATCAGTTAGAAAGGAATAAGCACTTTAATTCTAAATTGATTAACAACAAAGGCTCTATGGATATTAAATGGATTAATGATAATTTAGCTGTAATGAACATTGTTTATAATTAGTTTCCCATAGACCTAATAATAAAAATAATTGTATTAATTAAATAAAATTTTAATGCTTTTATAGAATTGTTATTAAAGTTAAAAATATTTGACTTAAGTTTAATCAACGTTGATTTCTTATTTATAAACATCGAACACTTATATTTGATAGACATCAAATATTCCTCTTATGTCTATATGAATGTCATATTTTATTGCTATGATGAAAATATGTCGGGTAGGTGTGATCCTCATACCTGCTAGCGCAAACAAGAAGTGAGGTCGTTATGAGAAAATATCTGACCGTAGTATGCAGTCTTCTCGTTTCCAGTTCGATATCATTAGCTTGGGCATCTGATCCCATGCAAACAACAGGGCAGATTTATCTGCGGGGTGCGATTGTGGATCCTGCATGTGAGATGAATTTCACATTTGATAAAGCTGAATACCAATGTTACAAACACAACAAAGTGTTTACATCTACTCAATCTATTGTTCCTGCGTCTTTTGATAAATCCCAACAAACTATTATTTTGCCTCAAGATATGGGCAAGGCTGAGATCCGTTGGATGGATGATATCCAAAAGAATGGTGTTATTGACGTTCACTATTTTTAAGGTGTCTGTGGGTAGACAGAGGTAGGTTGCAAAAGATAAACAAGTCAAATAATCGTTTGTCACATTGGGTTTCTTACGATTATCTGACCTATTTAAAGCAACATTAGCTATACGCTAATGAGTAGGGTTTCTGACTGTTGATTAGTCAGCTCGGCCCATATAGCGACGTTCAGCAATATGAATACGAACTTTATCGCCAGTAGAAAGGTATTCAGGAACCTGAATAACTAACCCTGTTGGCAATGTTGCAGGTTTAGTACGAGCACTTGCAGAAGCGCCTTTAATACCTGGAACAGTTTCAACAATTTCCATATCAACAGTTTGTGGCAGTTCTAATGCTAAAACTTGACCATCCATTGTTAATACTTGCATTCCTGCTAAGCCTTCCTCAGGAATAAACAGTAATTCATCTTCAATTTGATCTTTTTTGAAGGTATACGGTGTGTAATCTTCATTATCCATAAAGATATATTCATCACCATCAATGTAAGAAAAGCTCACAGCACGACGTGTTAAGCTGATGGTATCAATCATATCATCGCCTTTAAAACGCTCTTCTACTTTTTGGCCTGTACGGATATCAGTAAAACGCATTTTGTACAGTGTACTTGCACCACGAGCACTTGGTGCTTGGATGTCGATATCTTTTACCAGTAATAACTTGTTGTTATAACTAACAGCCATACCACGTTTAATTTCATTGGCTTTTGCCATATAAAACCTTCCATTAAATAACATTGACGATAATGGCGACAAAATTACTCGCAGTGCAGAAACTTGGCAAGTTATTCGCACATTTTTTTATAAGATTTGATGAAAAAACAAAGCCAGCTGAAGTGGAGCTGGCTTTAGATACAGGCTTTTAGAAAAGAAATTAACGGTAGATAGGCAGAAGATTAAAGTTCGCTAAAATATGTGCGCTGGCATTGATAACACCAAACAAAATGACGAATCCAATCATAAACATACCACCGGGCGCTTTAAAGCTTTGACTTTGATTACGTTCACGACTCGCTTTTGCCATTAATGCTGGAATAATCGCAGCCCAAATGGTTGCTGCCAGTCCTGCAAAACCAATGGCATATAAGAAACCATCAGGAAAAATAATTGCCAAAATAGTCGGTGGTATAAACGTTACTAATGCAGATTTAAATCGACCACTTCTTGTATTTGAAAACTTAAAAAAGTCTGCTAAGTAATCGAATAATCCTAATGACACTCCTAAGAATGAACTTGCTAGTGCCATATAAGAGAAAAAGTCTAATAACATTGATACAGAGGCATTGGCGGTTGTTGAACGCATTTGTGCTAATAAGTTACCAATATTCCCACCATCAGCAATTACTTGTTTGAAATCTTCGCGAGGAATATTACCTTGTACAACAAACTGCCATAAAATATAAATTGCCAGTGAAATCAATGTACCAATAAGCAAGCTTTTCATAACAGCTTTACCATCTTTACGGTAATACGTCACTAAGCCTGGAATATTGCCGTGATAACCAAATGAGGTCAGTAAATAAGGTAATGCGGCTAAAGCATAAGGCAAGTAGCTTGCATTGTTTTCGTTAGTGTTAAATAACACTGGCATTTTTACTTCCGTAAATAGACCGCCAATAGCTAACACAAAGGCAATTACCATACCACCAATTAAAATGGTGCTTAATCTATCCACTGCGCGTGTTGATAACCAAACAAAGAAAGCAACAATTAATGCAAAGACTAAACCAGCAATAGCTTGAGGGACGCTTATCACATTTGCAAAGTTTTGCACAATAATGGAGCTACCCGCAGAAATATAAGCGTAAGTTAAAATATAAAGAACAAACGCAATAGATAGTCCATTAATGGTGCTCCAACCTTTTCCTAATAAGTCTTTGGTAATGGTATGAAAGCTTGAGCCTAAAGGATAATGAAGGTTTACTTCTAAAATCATTAACCCCGACATAAATAAACAAAACCAAGTGTAGATCAAAAGGAAAATAGAACCGGTAAACCAGACACCGGAAGTCACAATAGGAATGGAAAACATGCCTGCACCCACAGCGGTGCCAGCAATGATCATTGCACCACCAAGTATGGATGGGCGCTTTGTTATTGATGTGACTTCTGACATAGGATGTCCTTATAAAATTGACTCAATGTACTAGCTTGATGGTGTAAAGAATACACTTTTGCTATAAAGGTGTAAATAGAGGTTATTGTGCTTTATAAAAGAAAAAAGTGAGTAAAAATAATACAATAGGAGAAGGTGATTATATAAATCAATAGATTAGAGTGAGAATTATTAGAAATGATAAAGAAATATCGCTATAAAAAAGTGAAAATTTGCGCAGAAATAGATAATTCAAACATTATTCTGAACAAAAAAGATCCAGAATAATGAAAGTGATAGGGCGTTTTTAATTAGCCTTGATAAAACTGCTTACTTTTCCATAATGCAATAGAATTGCGACTGGCTTCAAAGTGTGGCTCAGGTAAATCATCAGGTGAACACCAGCGAAGTTCAGAACATTTATCTGGTTCCATCAATTTAGGTTCGTCACCTTGATGTTGTGCGATCATACAAATAGAAACTGTGTGTTTACCTTCTAATTGATAAGTTTCTAGATTATTGCTAATACCAATCACTTGTGGCTCAGTGATCGCAATACCAATTTCTTCTTCTATTTCTCGAATAGCACATTGCTCAAAAGTTTCACCTTCATCAACATGCCCACCAAAAATTGACCAATAAGGGGCATGTTTTCCACAACGTTTTCCTAATAATACTTCACCATTTTCATTAGTGATAATTACACCAACGCCGACTACGACTGACATTTGAGACTCCTTTTTTCTTTTTTATATAGTTAATGTATAAAATAAGTCGCTTTTTACGGGTGATATTCTCCATTGAGGATGAATAGAGTGCAAGGAGAACCAGCTCGATTTCACTGAATAAAAGGTTAATTGATGCTATAAATAACACCCTAAATATTCATAATAAAAAATGATTGGGGAGTGAAGGCATGAGTCGCCGTGTCGCTACGATCACCTTAAACCCTGCTTATGATCTTGTTGGTGCTTGTCCAGCTATTGATGTAGGTGGTGTTAATTTAGTCCGAACTGCTGGACTTAATCCTGCGGGTAAAGGCAATAATGTCGCGAAAGTCTTACGTGATTTAGGTATCGATATTACTGTTAGCGGGTTTATGGGACGCGAAAATCAAGAAGAGTTTCAGCATTTCTTTAGTGAAAATGGTATGGCGAACCGTTTTTATCTAGTGTCGGGACGAACACGCATAAATGTAAAGCTAACTGAAGGAAAAGGGCAAGTCACCGACTTTAATTTTTCAGGATTTACAGTATCACCACAAGATTGGCAGCGTTTTGCAACAGATTCGCTTAATTGGATTGGTCATTTCGATATGGTGGTTGTCAGTGGAAGTTTACCTAATGGTGTTGATCCTGAAGCTTTTACCCAATGGATGATTAAGTTAAGAATATTATGCCCATGCATTATTTTTGACAGCAGTCGTGATGCTTTAGTCGCAGGGTTAAAAGCGGCACCTTGGTTGATAAAACCTAATCATCGTGAATTAGAAGCGTGGGTTGGACATTCATTAACTGAAATGGCAGATATTATTAAAGCTGCTCATCAATTGCGAGATAAAGGCATTGCGCATGTTGTTATTTCACTGGGTGAAAGAGGAGCTTTATGGGTAAATGCATCTGGAGCATGGCTTGCAAAGCCACCACATTGTGATGTGATAAGTACCGTTGGTGCTGGGGATTCAATGGTTGCTGGATTAGTCTATGGCTTATTAATGAGCCAAACGAGTGAGCATACATTGCGCCTTGCAACCGCTATTTCTGCGTTATCAGTCAGTCAGCCTGATGTAGGAATAAAAGACAGAAGCCAGCTTGCTGAAATGATGACTAAGATTGAGTTAACACCTATTAAATAAAGTAATTTGCGGTTTATTGTTATAAAGCGAAAATTGGATAAACCGCAAAACTCATTACTGTTAGTGCTGTTATTAGTATTGTTGTGATTTCAACCAAGCAATTTCGTCAGGCCAAATATCAGGATTAATGGTTTCTAAAATCAGCGGAATACTATCAAAACGTTTATCTTGCATAATATAACTAAAAGGCACTTTACCAATATTACCTTCACCTAAACTATGGTGGCGATCTACACGACTGGCTAATTCACTTTTTGCATCATTAAGGTGCATCGCTTTTAGGTATTGAAAGCCGACAATCCTTTCAAATTCAGCGAATGTTTTTTCGCAATCTTCAATTGTTCTTAGATCATAACCTGCGGCGAAAGTGTGGCAAGTATCAATACAAACGCCTACACGAGATTTATCTTCTACGCCATCAATAATGGCGGCTAGATGTTCAAAACGATAACCTAGATTTGTTCCTTGCCCTGCTGTATTTTCAATTACGGCAGTGACATTTTTAGTTTTTTCTAAAGTGATGTTAATTGATTGGGCAATTTTTTGTAGACACTTATCAACATCAATCTTATTTAAATGACTTCCTGGATGGAAATTCAGTAACTCAATACCCAGTTGTTCACAACGCTGCATTTCATCTAAAAATGCATCTCTCGATTTTTCGAGAGCATCTTCTTCAGGGTGACCTAAATTAATGAGATAGCTGTCATGGGGTAAAATTTGAGAGGGGCTATAACTATAAAGTTCGCAGTTCTTTTTAAATTTATCAATAACTTCTGTGGATAATGGTGCAGCTTTCCACTGGCGCTGATTCTTAGTAAAAAGGGCAAACGCAGTCGCTTTTATTTCATGTGCGCGTAATACCGCCTGATCGACGCCACCAGCAGCACTGACATGTGCGCCAACAAATTTCATTCTTTCTCTCCTTAGATTTATTTCACACCATGATAACAAACATACAGCGTATAACATCATATTGAGATGATAAAAGCAAAAAAGCGCAACTAAAAATAGTTGCGCAATTGAAAAGTACTTCTCAAGGCGAAATTTTAAAGGGAATTAATTTTTATCGATATTCCTATTAAGACATCAACACAGTTTGAATAAAGATATTAATCATTGCCCCACCAAGGGTTAACCAGAAAAATAAGAATAATGCTAACAATAACGGTTTGACGCCCGCTTGTCGGATAGCACTGATATGTGTTGTTAAACCTAATGCCACCATAGCCATTGCTAATAAAATGGTATCGATAGTTACAATATAACTAACAATAGACGCTGGAATTAAATTCAAAGAGTTAAAACCCGCCATTAAAATAAAGAATACGGCAAACCAAGGAATAGTAATTGGGCTTTTCTCAGTAGATTGCGCGCCATTGTTTGCCTTGCTTTTCTTTTTACTTAAATAAGCTGAAAGAATAATTAAGAATGGTGCTAGCATCATTACACGGATCATTTTACTAATAACCGCTGCATTTTCAGCATCAAGACTAATTGAGTGCCCGACGGCGACAACTTGAGCCACTTCGTGAATTGTTGAACCTGAGAAAATACCAAAGGTTTCTTCTGTAAATGGTAGCCAGCCTGCAAATGCATTTAAGTGATAGAACCAAGGGTAAAGAAAAATACCAATAGTCCCGAAAATCACAACAGTAGAAACCGCAACAGCGACTTGGCTTGCTTGTGCTTTAACAACAGGCTCTGTCGCCATAACAGCCGCAGCACCACAAATACTACTACCTGCACCAATCAAGATGACAGTTTGTTCATCTAAACCGAAATATTTGCGACCAATCCACATAGCAATAAGAAAAGTCGATATCAGCATAATGGCATCTATAATTAAACCTGTTGCACCTACATCTGCAATTTGCTGAAAAGTCAGTCTAAAACCGTACAAAATAATACCTGTACGTAATAAATAGTGTTTGGCGAATTTGACACCTTCGTCACTATAAGGTTTGGCAACAGGATAAAAGGTATTACCCACAATAATACCGAATAGGATAGCCAGTGTTAATGCACCTAAACCCATGCTAGAAAACCAAGGAATATCACCAATATAAATAGCAAGCGCAGTTAATACACCTGTTAGTAATAAACCAGGAAGCCAGCGATAGACTGGAGTAAAACATTTTTTCGCCAATGTAATAGGTTGACTTTGCTCTGACATAGAAAAACCTTGCTTATATGAATTTTGCATAAGCATATAACAAGCAATCTTATTTATTAAACTCATTATTTTTATAATAATAACCAGTAAAACTAATATAGGTGTATTTTCTTAAATGTACTTGGTATGTTACTGGTTTGTGGATAGTATGTTATTACAATGACAGCTCAAAGGTGGAATGGATATGCGAATTACGTTGCGGCAACTGGAAGTCTTTACTGAAGTTCTCAAGAGTGGTTCTACAACGCAAGCATCACAACAGCTTGCTTTATCTCAATCTGCTGTCAGTGCATCTTTAACTGATCTCGAAAGCCAACTAGGCGTACAGCTTTTTGACAGAGTGGGAAAACGGCTTGTCACAAATGAACATGGGCGATTACTTTATCCCAGAGCATTATCTTTACTTGAACGAGCAACGGAAGTGGAGCAGTTATTCCAAGCTGGAAATGGTGCTTTGCGCATCGCTGCAAGTACAACAATAGGTAATTATATTTTACCTCAAATGTTGGGGAATTTTCATCGTAACTATCCTGATATTCCGCTAGAAATGAGTATTGGAAATACCGAAGAAGTCGTTAAATTAGTGAGCGAATTCCGTGTTGATTTAGGGTTAATTGAAGGTGCTTGTCAAAGCTCTGAACTCATTAGCCAGAAATGGCTTTTAGATGAAATGGTTATTTTTTGCTCACCCGATCATCCGTTAGCTAAAGCACCAAAAGTGACTTTAACTGATTTACAGTCGGCTCCTTGGATTTTACGAGAAAATGGTTCGGGAACTCGAGATGTACTTAACCATCTTCTATTTGCTTCTTTACCGGGCTACCGCATTGAAATGGAATTAGGTAACTCAGAAGCAATAAAACACGCCGTGATGTATGAAATGGGGATCAGCTGTTTATCTCGCCGAGTCATTGAAGAGCAGATCAATAATGGCTCATTAAAAGAGATAAAAGTAGAAGGGTTGACCTTACAACGTACTCTATATCTTGTATATCATCGTCAAAAACATGTCTCTGATGCATTGAAAAAACTTCTGACGTATTGTAATGCTGAACACTTAATCGGCAATTTTTCATAAATTGCTAATAATTGACGCCCGATCATGAAGGTATCTTATAATCCCAGATCCTTGCTATTCACGAACGACAGATTTGCTACAATCCTCGTTAGAAAAGTGAATATAAAAGTGGAATGTTATGTCAGAACAACAAAATAGTACTGCTGATTCGGGCGCAGTACGCACTTTGCGCCGAGAGTTAAAAGCGCGACATTTAGCGATGATCGCTATTGGTGGTTCAATTGGTACAGGGCTTTTTGTCGCATCTGGTGCAACTGTTGCTCAAGCAGGGCCAGGTGGGGCATTACTCTCTTATGCTTTAATTGGATTAATGGTCTATTTTCTAATGACCAGCCTTGGGGAATTAGCCGCATTTATGCCTGTTTCCGGCTCATTCTCAACATACGGTTCTAAGTATGTAGAAGAAGGTTTTGGTTTCGCATTAGGCTGGAACTATTGGTATAACTGGGCAGTTACAATTGCTGTTGACCTTGTTGCTGCACAATTGGTGATGCTCTATTGGTTCCCTGATGTTGATGGTTGGATCTGGAGCGCTCTATTCCTTGGCGTTATTTTCTTACTCAACTATATTTCTGTAAAAGGATTTGGTGAGGCAGAATATTGGTTCTCCTTAATCAAAGTTTCCACAGTAATTATCTTTATTATTGTGGGTATTGCGATGATCACTGGCATTATGAGAGGTGCCGAAAACGCAGGTTGGCATAATTGGGAAATTGGTGATGCACCTTTTGCGGGTGGATTTGCCGCCATGATTGGTGTTGCCATGATTGTTGGTTTCTCATTCCAAGGCACAGAATTAATTGGTATTGCGGCGGGTGAATCTAAAGATCCAGCTAAAAATATTCCAAAAGCTGTGCGTAAAGTCTTCTGGCGTATCTTATTATTTTATATCTTCGCGATTTTAATTATTAGCTTAATTATCCCTTACACTGATCCTAATTTACTGCGTAATGATGTAGGTGATATTAGCGTTAGTCCATTCACATTAGTCTTTAAAAATGCGGGATTATTATCTGCGGCTGCCATCATGAATGCGGTTATCTTAACAGCGGTACTTTCTGCTGGTAACTCAGGCATGTATGCATCAACGCGTATGCTGTTTACATTAGCAAGAGAAGGCAAAGCACCAAAATGCTTTGGTAAATTGTCTAAAAATGGTGTACCACGCAATGCGCTTTATGCGACAACGGTTGTTGCTGGTCTATGCTTCTTAAGCTCAATGTACGGAAACCAAACTGTCTACTTGTGGTTATTAAATACCTCGGGAATGACGGGTTTTATTGCATGGTTAGGTATTGCGATTAGCCACTACCGTTTCCGTAAAGGGTATGTTGCACAAGGTCGTGATTTAAATGACTTACCTTATCGCTCTGGCTTCTTCCCAATTGGTCCTATTTTTGCCTTTATATTGTGTTTAATTATTACATTAGGCCAAAATTACCAAGCTTTCTTAGAAGATACGATTGATTGGTATGGTGCCATTGCAACCTATATTGGTATCCCATTATTTTTATTAATTTGGTTTACTTATAAGATTGTGAAGAAAACCCGCTTTATTCGTTATAACGAAATGGAATTTCCAACACATATTGCGAATAAAAAATAACCTCTAAATTAAGTTATTAAAACGCCCGTTTTGTGATCAAAATCACTATAAAACGGGCGTTTTTTTATTTTTTTAACCAGTCAATTATAAAAAATATACAAAAATTCTAATTATATTAGTAATCGCATTGATAATAATTATTATTTGCTTTATTGTTAGCGCATAATTTATTTACTGAAAAATAAAATGATGGCGCTATTGGTTGTAAATAATATGCTTAATGTAATGAGTCTGATAATAATTAGCCATTCTAGTGTTCAATACAGCCAACCAACAATTTATCGTCATATAATAAGTTACACAGCGAATGTGTTTCACCGTATAATAATTTTGCGACTCACTTCTTTGTTGAATGAATTGTCTCAAATTAATAACTGGCTTTTGGTACATAAGAAACAGTTGATGAGTTGTACGGTATGTTTTTGCCTATTGAATGTGTTGGCAGAAGCAGAAAAACGTAGAAAAAAAACTAGGTACAACAATTGATATGAGCATTATATCAGAGAGGCTCGCCACACAAGAGCATGAAAGAGATCCATCAGATAATGTGAAAGTCCATTATCGAAAAATGATGAATAAACGCATGTTATGGTTGGGAGTTATCGTTTTGATTATTTGTGGTTCAGTGGTGTTAGATTTCACCATGGGACCTTCTGGTTTATCGCTTGATAAATTATTAACAACCCTTTTTCAACCTGAGCTTGTTGATGCAGGTTCTCGAGTGATTGTATGGGATATCCGCTTACCTTATGCCCTAATGGCGGTTGTGGTAGGGATGTCACTAGGATTAGCGGGTGCAGAAATGCAAACTATTCTAAATAACCCGTTAGCAAGTCCATTCACATTAGGTTTATCAAATGCGGCTTCATTTGGTGCTGCATTAGCGATTGTTTTAGGTATTGGTATTCCGGGTATTCCTGACCAATGGTTTATTTCGGCGAATGCGTTTCTCTTTGCATTATTATCAGCTTTATTATTAGACGGAATAACTCGTTGGACTCGAGTTCCTACATCTGGAGTAGTGCTTTTTGGTATTGCCATGGTGTTTACCTTTAATGCACTAGTCTCAATGATGCAATTTATTGCAACAGAAGACACTCTCCAAGGTTTGGTTTTCTGGACTATGGGAAGTTTAACGCGTGCAACATGGGTAAAACTCGGTGTTATGGCGGGTGCTTTTGCTGTCATTATGGCGATTTCATGGATGAGTTCATGGAAGTTAACTGCATTGCGATTAGGTGAAGATAGAGCGATTAGCTTTGGTATTGATGTAAAGCGTTTAAGATTAGGCTCATTACTGCGCATCAGTATTTTAACCGCGCTCGCAGTCGCTTTTGTTGGACCAATTGCTTTTATTGGTTTAGTTGCCCCTCATATTGCTCGCATGATGTTTGGCGAAGACCATCGATTCTATCTGCCAGCAAGCGCATTAATTGGTGCTTTAGTTTTATCATTGGCATCTATTGCTTCTAAAAATTTAATACCAGGTGTCATTATTCCAGTCGGTATTGTGACATCGCTGGTGGGCGTGCCATTTTTCCTCAGTATGATTTTACGTCATAGGGGGAATATCTAATGATGGAAGGATTAAAGATCCGAGATTTTAGTGCTGGATATGCTAAACATCTTATCATTAAGGCACTGGATGTTGAGCCTTTGCCAAAAGGAAAGGTCACCGTATTATTGGGGCCGAACGGTAGCGGAAAATCAACATTATTAAGAGCGTTAGCTGGATTAAATAAATCATCAGGTGTTGTCAGTTTAGATGGCAACGATCTAGCATCGATGAATTTTGCACAACGTGCTCAAAATGTAGTCTATTTGCCACAAACATTACCTGCTGGTGTTCATTTACATGTTTTAGAGTCCATTATTGTGGCGCAGCGTGCTTCAGGTGGGTTACATAATGAACATAGTGAAGCTCAGGTAATGCACTTATTACGCCAATTAGGTATTGAGCATTTAGCATTACGTTATTTAGATGAATTATCGGGTGGTCAAAAACAATTAGTGGGGCTTGCTCAATCATTAATTAGACAACCCTCTTTATTATTATTGGACGAGCCATTAAGCGCACTAGATCTTAATTACCAATATCATGTAATGGATTTAGTTGCTAAAGAAACACACCGTAGAAATATTATTACTGTCGTCGTTGTCCACGATATTAATATCGCCTTACGACATGGCGAACATGTATTAATGTTGAAACAAGGACAGTTAATTGCACAAGGCACGCCAGATAAGGTTATCACGGCACAAAGCCTTGCCGATGTTTATGGTGTTCAAGGTCGATTGGAATATTGTTCACAAGGAATACCTCAAATCATTATTGATGGTTTAGTGGATAAAATATAGAGAAGTAAAAAAGAAAGAGAAAAGAAGTAAATATAGGAACGCAGTAAATAGGGATATAAAAATAATATTAAAATAACTAAGGGTAATTAAGTTTATTTATTACCCTAATTTCTGAGCAACTGTCGACATATCCATCTATATAAAACTTAAAGAATATATATTCTTGGAGAATCGGGAATGGTAGTGTTAAATAAAAATAAAATCGCGCTTGGCGTTGTTGCTGCTATTGCATCAAGTTTTGTAATGACTGCTTCAGCAGAAAATGTAGAAAAATTGCTTGTAACAACCGCTTCTGGGTTTAAGCAAACCGTTGAAGATGCACCTGCATCGGTTTCTGTTGTCACTCGTGAACAATTAGAAACCAAATCTTACCGTGATGTGACTGACGCATTAAAAGATGTTCCCGGCGTATTAGTAACAGGCGGTGGAAGTAGTTCTGATATCAGTATTCGTGGTATGGATGCAAAATATACCATGATCTTAGTTGATGGTAAGCGTGTTGCGTCGCGTGAAACGCGTCCTAATAGTGATAACTCTGGTATTGAACAAGGTTGGTTACCGCCTTTACCTGCTATTGAACGTATCGAAGTTGTACGTGGTCCAATGTCTTCTTTATATGGTTCAGATGCAATGGGTGGGGTTATCAATATTATTACCCGTAAAGCGCAAAAAGAGTGGAATGTTAGCTTACGAGCAGACAGTACATTAACGGAACGCCAAAATTCAGGTAATACAGAACAAGGTAGTTTCTACGCAGCGGGTCCATTAGTTGATAATTTGCTAAGTTTAAAAGTTCAAGGACAATATTCGCATCGTAGCGAAGATAAATTTGCGAATGGTTATAATCGTCAGATTACCGCAAGCGGTGGTGGGACATTAAGCTGGACACCAGATGATAAAAATACGATTGATTTTGAATTTAAAAAAGACAGCCAGCACCGAGATGCACGTTGGGAATATTCAGCCTCTGAACGTTCTCGTAAATCTAAGAGCAGTGATTTCAGTAAATATGAGCTAACGCAATATGCCCTGACTCATGATGGTGTTTATGACTTTGGTACGATGAATACTTATGTTCAGCGTGATGAAAATAATAACCCAAGTCGTAAAATGGAATACAACGATACAACAGTTCGTAATCAAACAGTATTTATGTTAGATGCGCATACGTTAAGTGTTGGTGCTCAGTACCGTTTTGAAGAATTAAAAGATAACAACAACCGTTTAGACAACGGTAATAAATTAGATCGTTATAGTTGGGCGCTATTTGCTGAAGACGAATGGGCACTAACAAATGATTTCGCTTTAACCGGTGGTTTACGTATGGATAAAGACGAAAACTACGGTACACATTGGACACCTCGTGTTTATGGTGTTTGGCATATGGCTGATGAGTGGACCTTAAAAGGGGGCGTTTCTACTGGCTATCGTTCACCAGATCTACGTCAAGCCACTAAAACATGGGGACAGGCAACAGGGGGTTCAGGTGGTAATGCCGTCATTTATGGTAATCCAGATCTGAAACCTGAAAAGTCAGTAACCGAAGAGATTGGTATTATTTGGGATAATCGTGATAACTTAACCGCAAGTGTTACTATTTATAATACTGATTTCAAAGATAAAATTACTGAACGTCGTATTTGTGATGATAAAGGCGTGTTACCTACATGTACTAAAGAGCAAGGATACGGTCACCAATATGACTTTATCAGTACGCGTGAAAACGTAGATAAAGCGAATATGCGTGGTATTGAAGTTACAGGTAACTGGACGATTTCACCTGCGTGGAACTTAGCAGCTAACTACACCTTCACTGATTCAGAGCAGAAGAGTGGTGCATTTAGTGGTAAACCACTTAATAAACAGCCTCGTCATATGGCAAATGCGACCTTAAACTGGGAAACCACGCCAGAAATGGAAACATGGGCACGTATTAATTTCCGAGGTAAAACATCAGATTATTTATCACGCACGAGTATGGCAACGGGTACGCCTTCTTATGCGTTTGTTGATATTGGTACAAGTTACAGCTTAACCAAACAACTTAATGTGATTGGTGGTGTTTATAACGTGTTTGATCGTCGCATTAATTATGAAAACTTTAATACCACATTAGAAGGTCGTCGTTACAACATTGGTTTGAACTATAACTTCTAATTTTTCACCCTCAGTTTGTGTCATTA
Organism: Proteus genomosp. 6; assembly: GCF_040139785.1. Classification (NCBI taxonomy): domain Bacteria; kingdom Pseudomonadati; phylum Pseudomonadota; class Gammaproteobacteria; order Enterobacterales; family Morganellaceae; genus Proteus; species Proteus genomosp. 6. The sequence continues at coordinate 58,489 of NZ_JBEEVJ010000012.1, forward strand.
AGACTCCACTTGTGGAGTCTTTTTTTATCATTCTTTTGGTTAAAATAAATACTGGAAAATTTAAATATTGAGGTCTATATTTAGCTCAATAAATCATCTTATCTATCGTTTTATTCTGACTATCAGAGTGTTATTTCTACTTATTACCAGTCATTTTTTTCTCAAATTATTCTCTTACTTTTTATTTATATAAAACAGGTTATTAAAAAATAGGCACTTTTTATTAAAAGTCTATTTTTGGGGATAAAAGAAGCATGAGTTAACAAAATCTTAGCATTAATCTTATTAATGTATTTTAAATGCTTTATTTTGATGGTTTGGTAATGATATTAATTTTAATCTAAAGTTTAATTCTTATTTATCAATGTATTGTGTTTTATTTCCTTTCGTTGCAGTAATGACTATTTGAAATATTTAAAACTTAAGAGTTGTGATAAAAACACAATTATTGTTAATAAAATGTGGCGTTATATGTTGACTTAGTTTGCGAATTGAAAAGATCGTAAAAAAAGGGGGCTTTTTGATGAAAATGTATTGCTATTTAAGTCTGAGACGTGCAAAATGCGCCCACTAAAAATATGACTGATGCGTTTAAAGTGCATCGGTTTTTTTTTGCATTTTTACTTATTACTACACCAAGAGGTCAGATTCATTTGAGTCTGAATAGATAACATAATTTGATTAGCAGCCAGCCCCTTAGAGAAAGGGTTGTCATGATAGAGGAATGCTAATATGGTACAATTATTCTCTTTCGCAGTCGGGCCTAACGGCACTGCGGGCAATGATGACTACGGAGCACGGCGTCTCCTAAACACATACACATCCTTAAAAACTTCATTCTATTCTGTTTATAGGCAGATGCGAAGTCTTCCCAGTAACTGTCGGTTGAGTTTATCTAATACTCAAACCGAAGTTATGGGAGGGTTCGCTAATGTCAGATAACGTCATCTCCTCTATCGGCACTAACCAAACTGGTGCTAACAATCGAGTACAATTACGTAAAACCTTGACTCTAATGCAGGTAGTCATGATGGGGCTTGCTTTTTTACAGCCTATGACTATTTTCGATACATTTGGTATCGTTTCTGGCATTACGAATGGTCACGTAGCAACCTCGTATGCGATTGCGTTGATTGCAATTTTATTTACAGCGGTCAGTTATGGAAAATTAGTTAAGCGTTTTCCTTCAGCAGGCTCTGCGTATACTTATGCTCAAAAATCCATGAGCCCTTATGTTGGCTTTATGGTGGGTTGGTCATCTTTACTTGACTATTTATTTATGCCAATGATCAATATTCTATTGGCGAAAATCTATTTACAAGCAATATTCCCAGGCGTTGAACCGTGGATCTTTGTATTTGCTTTAGTGGCTTTAATGACGTTCTTTAACCTACGTGGTATTAACGTTGTTGCTAACTTAAATACAGCGATCGTTATTGTTCAGGTTGCAGTCATGGTTGTCTTTGTTGGGCTGCTTATCCACGGTGTTTATAACGGAGAAGGTGCAGGGGAGTTATGGACCTTTAGACCGTTTGCGTCTGTTGATGCTGAAGTCATACCAATGATAACCGGAGCGACAATACTCTGCTTCTCATTCTTAGGTTTCGACGGTATCAGTACATTATCAGAAGAGACACCAAATGCAGGTAAAGTTATCCCTAAAGCGATTTTCTTAACGGCGCTGATTGGTGGACTCATCTTTATTGCGGTTTCTTATTTTTTACAATTGTATTTCCCAGATATTTCACGATTCAAAAATCCAGAAGAGTCACAACCTGAAATAATGCTGTATGTTGCGGGTGCTTTATTCCAGTCTATTATTTTAGTGTTCTCTTGTGTGACGGTATTAGCATCAGGTATGGCGGCTCACGCAGGTGTTGCACGTTTACTTTATGTAATGGGACGTGATGGCGTATTCCCTGAGAAGACATTTGGTTATGTACATCCAAAATGGCGTACACCTGCATTTAACGTGCTATTAGTTGGTTTCTTAGCATTAGGTGCCGTGTTCTTTGATTTAGTGACTGCAACTGCATTAATTAACTTTGGTGCGTTAGTTGCGTTTACTTTCGTGAATCTGTCTGTTATTTCACAGTTCTATATTCGTGAGCGTCGTAATAAAGGATTAATGGATCACATTAATTACCTGATATTGCCTATCATTGGTGCTGCGACAATGGGAGTCTTGTGGATAAACCTTGAACCAGGTTCTATGGAGTTAGGACTTGTTTGGGGCGCAATTGGTATTCTTTATATGGTGTGGATCACTCGTCGATTCCGTCGACCAATGCCACAAATGCCAGAAAAGTAATACTATAAAAATTGTCATAAAAATCAGTGTAGAAATGGCTTCAGTAATGAAGCCATTTTTTTTGCCTACAATAAATTATCAGTATTAAATTAGCTGTATCAAATAGGAAATTGAACAATAAATGATAAATAGGGGGGACACATTTTCTGATAATAAGAATTACATTAAAAAATAAATAATCGTATCGTTATAAATAAAATATTAAGATATGATTGATCTAACAGAATTTAATGAAGCTGTTTTTTTCTTGGTGATTATGAAAATCGCACTCTTTCTCTTGAGAAATTTATTAAATTAATACATTTTATATCAAATGGTTATATTGATAAAAACCTAGCCTAAGCTAAGTCAGCATAAGCTAGGTTTTGTTATTTAAATCGTACTTATAACTTAAAATGAATAAAGCGAATCTTTAGACTCTTTTAATTTTTGTGCTAATTCAGAAGCTTCATATCGTTCGGTTACTATTTCTATATAAGAGGCATTTTCTGTTGATTCTGCCACTTTAAGCGCTTTATTTAATTCATCTATCGTTGTGACTTTCTCACAATGCCAATCTCTTGCGCCAAAAGCTCTAGGTAATTGATGATAATTCCATTGAGCGAGATCGTTATAATAAGCTTCAGGGTAATCACATAATAATCGTTCAATTAAATAACCATCATTATTTAAAACAAGGATGATCGGTTTTAATCCGAAGCGAACAAATTGACTAATCTCTTGTACGGTTAATTGATGTGAGCCTTCACCTGTAATTAAAATAACTCGTTTGTTAGGCGCTGCAAGTGCAGCACCAAATGATGCTGGTGTAGCCCAACCAATAGAACCCCATAATGTTTGGTTATGGAATTGTGCACCTTCTGGTAATAGGGCAAAACCTAATCCCATTGATGATGTCCCTGTCTCTGCAATAATAATATCATTAGGTTTAAAGAATTTTTCTAAATGAGGATATAGATATTGAGCAGTAATTTTACCATTATCAGATAACACAGCTTCGCCTAATCCTTTGGCTTTTATCTGATGATAACTTCTTTTCGGTAATCGTTGAGTCAGTGCAGAGAGTACGTCCTCCATATAAATCGATGTGTAGATAATGGAATCAATCTCAACATATTCGGGCATGATGTTGATAAATTGTTTTGGTTTAATATTGGCAGTGAAACTTCCTGTATTGAAGTCGGTCATCATTGCACCAATTCCTAATACGTACTCACTATTTTCTACAAATTCTCTGACTTCGGGTGTCATTAATTTGCCATCATACATACCAACATATTGGGGATGAGATTCACTCAAAATACTTTTATCCATAAACATAGTGGCATAAGGTAAGCCCGTTTTATCGATAAAAGCTTGGACATTATCTGATAACCCTAAACGTGCGGATAAAATACCTGGTAATACGCAGATATTATTGCTGTGTATAAGCTTTTCAATAATGAGTGATACCACTTTTTCTAGTATTTCTTTATCACTCACTGGTTTTTTCGGGGAGGTAACAGGTGAATGTTCTATCACTTGCATAGTGGCATTATCAGAAGGTAGGCCAATATAAACTGGGCGACGTTCTTTTAATGCAGTAGCAATTAAACGTTCCATTTCTGTAATGCAATTTTCAGGTGTTAATATTGCGTGAGCACAAGCAAGGCGTTGGCCTAATTGATAAAAAATATCAAAATCACCATTACCTAATGTGTGATGAACAAGGCGCTTACTTTTTTGTACACCACTTGCTGGCATACCAACTAAATGGAAAATAGGTAGGTTTTCTGCATAAGACCCAGCAATAGCATTAATTGCACTTAACTCACCAACACCAAATGTTGTCGATAATGCTGCCATACCTTTAATTCGGGCATAACCATCAGCAGCGTAAGCTGCATTTAATTCATTGCAGTTACCAATCCAGCGCATATGATTGCTATTACAAATAGTATCTTCTATGGGAAACGCATAATCACCCGCAACACCAAAAACATCACTTATTCCTAAGTCATATAAGCGGGTTAACATATACTCAACGACAGTCTTACTCATATCATCTCCAAAAAAACCGAATAATAGTCTGTGAAAGTAGAGGAATGCTTTTACATTATGCTTAATGTTTTATCGTGGATATTATCTGATATGAAATGGTTTATTATCATTGAGGGTATAACTAAATGTAATAAGGTAAGCATTGCTAATGGATATTCGCACATTGCGCTATTTTGTTGAGGTTGTTCAATTAAATGGTTTTAGCCGAGCCGCTGATGCGCTATTTATCACTCAACCTGCAATTAGTCGTAGTATTAAAAAATTAGAAGATGAATTGGGTGTTACTTTATTAGTGAGAGAAATTGATGGCGTTAGATTAACAGATGATGGTGCAATATTGTTTGAACATGTAAAACAAATACTTGCACAATTTAATAATATAAATAAAGCATTACAGGACAAGTCTGGGCCATTAACAGGGACATTAAATGTTGGATTACCTCCTGTAATAGCTTCGACGTATTTTGCTGATATTATTATGGAATTTAGCTCTCGCCATCCTCTGGTTGAACTAAAAATATTTGAATTGGGTACTAAGCAAATGGCTGATGCCATGAGAGAAGGCAGAGTTGAAACTGCCGCCGTCGTATTGCCTTTTGATGAAGATATTTTTGAATTAACACCTTTTTCAGAAGATCACTTAATGCTATTAATGTCACCATCTCATTCTTTAGCTATAAAAAAGAAAATTCATTTCAAAGAGTTGATTAATGAACCTTTTATCTTCTTTTCTGAAGATTTTCGTATTAATGATTTAATTTATAGTGCTTGTGGTATTTACAATACAGTGCCTATTATTGCGGGACGTAGTAACCATTTAGATTTAATTATTGCCATGGTGAAAGCTGGTGTAGGAGTAACACTTTTACCCAACAGTATGTGTAATAAAAATCCTATTGATGATTTGGTTGTTCTTCCTGTAGTGGAACCTACATTGTCATATCAAATAGCACTAGCAAATAATAAAAATGGCTATAAAAGCCGAAGTTGCCAAGCATGGGATCAGTTAGCAAGAGAAAAGCTAACAATAGAATAAAATATTAAAATAATACTTATTTATATTCTGTTTAAGAAATAAATATCGCAATTATCTTATAAATAATAAAAGTGATTATAAATCAATAAATGTTATTTTTTAAGAAATGCGGATAGCAGTATAAAAGCAGTTATATAAATGATAAGTTTATATTTTGCACATAGTCTTATGAGTAATAATAAAAATGGGCAAATAAAAGATTAATCAGACAAGACAGGAATAGGATAGGGAAAATGAATGAGAGTAATAGTTCTGTAAATCAACATTTTATTCGCAAACTTGAAGGTATCGTTGGTAAAAAACAAGTATTAACACAAGCACATAAAACAGAACGTTATCGCAAAGGTTTTCGTTCAGGGCAAGGTAAGGCGTTGGCTGTTGTCTTTCCCGCTAATCTATTAGAACAGTGGCGAGTTTTTAAAACCTGTGTCGAAGCCGATAAAATTATTATTATGCAAGCGGCGAATACTGGATTAACAGAGGGCTCAACGCCTAATGGTGATGATTATGATAGAGATATCGTGATTATTAGTACATTACGCCAAGATAAAATACAGGTTCTTTCAGAGCATAATCAAGTTATTGCTTTTCCTGGTAGTACGTTATGGCATTTAGAAAAAGTATTAAAGCCATTAGGGCGAGAACCTCATTCTGTTATTGGATCTTCTTGTATTGGTGCGTCGGTGATAGGGGGAATTTGTAATAACTCGGGCGGTGCTTTAGTTCGCCGTGGGCCTGCTTATACCGAATTATCGCTTTATGCTCGCGTTAATGAAAAAGGTGAAGCTGAATTAGTTAACCATTTAGGTATTGATTTAGGTGAAACACCAGAAGAAATATTAACTAATTTAGATAATCGTCATTATCATGAGAAACAGATACAAACGACAGAAAAACTAGCCTCTGATCATGAATATCATGAGCGTATACGTGATGTCGATGCTAATACACCTTCTCGTTTTAACAATGATGAACGGCGTTTATATGAAGCAGCAGGGAGTGCAGGAAAATTATCGGTATTTGCTGTGAGATTAGATACTTTCCCAGCAGATCATCGCACTCAGGTTTTTTATATTGGTACTAATAATCCGGACGAACTTGAAGATATTCGTCGTCATATTTTAAGCCATTTTAAAAAGTTGCCTGTTGCTGGGGAATATATGCATAGAAGCTATTACAAAATGGCTGAAGTGTATGGAAAAGACACATTTTTGGTGATTGATAAATTAGGTACAGATAAAATGCCAATATTATTTGCCGTAAAAGGGCGAGTAGATGCGGTATTAAATAAAGTGCCTTTCTTACCTAAAAACATGGTGGACAGAACCATGCAGTTTATGAGCAAACTATGGCCAGCTCATTTACCAGATCGTATGACTGATTTTCGTGACAAATATGAACATCATCTTATGTTAAGAATGGCAGATGATGGAATTGAAGAAGCCGCAACTTATTTAAAAGAATACTTTAAGCTAGCATCAGGCGATTATTTTGAATGTACTGAAGAAGAGGGAAATAAAGCCTTTTTGCATCGTTTTGCTGCTGCAGGTGCTGCTGTGCGTTATCATGCCGTTCATGTTAATGATGTAGAAGATGTGTTGCCATTAGATATTGCATTGCGCCGTAATGACAAAGATTGGTTTGAAAAGCTACCACCTGAAATAGAGAGTAAATTACTTTATAAACTCTATTGTGGGCATTTTATGTGTCACGTTATGCATCAAGATTATATTATTAAAAAAGGTGTTGATGCTAAAGCATTAAAAGCAGAAATGCTGGCGCTATTAGATCAGCGTGGAGCTGAATATCCCGCAGAGCATAACGTGGGTCATATGTATTATGCTAAACCTCAATTAAAAGCATTCTATAAGCATAACGATCCAACCAATAGCATGAACCCGGGTATTGGTAAAACCTCAAAACTAAAATATTGGGGAGAAGAGTGTGGCTGTGGACATGCTCATAATGATGCTAATACAGAGAATAAAAAATAATTGTTGTAGATTGTGTTTATTAAATTAAAGAATAAAGGCAGGATAAAACCTGCCTTTTATTTTATCAATTAGCTCGCAATCTCTTGAGCATATAAATAAAGCTCTTGTAGCTGTTTTAATTTTTCCTCGTTATCGGCATGTTCTTCAGCTAATAACTGAATAGTATTAATATATTCGGTTAGTTTTTCTGGCGTTAACATCTCTTTTCTATATGCCAACCAACGTTGTTGTTCGTCATAATTAAGCGTTGAAGGATAATTTCTTGCACGATAACGGAAAAACAGAGGTTCCATTCTCGCATCTTCAAATGTTAAGTCTAAAGCGGGTAAATTCTGTGGTTGCGTTGAGCGAATAATCTCCATCGCACTACGATCATTTTCACTGAAAAAACCATTATAAATTTGTGAATCAACATTATCAGAGACAACAAAAGGTGTTTGTTGTGCAAATATTTCCACGACTTTATTGCGTATTTCAGGATGAGAAAACAATAGTGCTTGGTTTTTTAAACAAGTATCAACATCTAAACCAATTCTATCTGCATCTTGCTGTCTTAATGTATTTTGCGGTGCCACAATGGGGCATTTATTAATATGCAGTAATTTAATTGGAACTGGTGGCTCATCGACTGATAATTCACTACGTGGTGTATATAAACGTTCACGCAATTGGTCTGAATCGAGTGTTAATAAAGGCGATATATCTGCGGCTAAGTCGCAAACAATAACTGCATTGCGATTATCAGGATGCCACGCTAATGGTGCAACAAGGCTTAAATTAGAACGTGCGGCACCAAACATACCTGAAACATGCACAATCGGTGTCATTGCTGGAATATCAATTAGCGCCTGTACTTTGCGTTTATCGCGTAAATTAAAGAAATAATCAAACATGCGCGGTTGAGCTTGTTTTAATTTTTTTGCCATCGCAATGGTGGCATAAACATCAGACATCGCATCATGCGCATTCTCATGAGAAATACCATTTGCTTTGGTTAATAACTCCAAACGGAAGCTTGGAAAACCGTCTTCATTTTCAGGCCAAACAATACCTTCAGGGCGCAGTGCATAACAGGCACGTAAAACATCAAGTAAATCCCAACGTGAATTTCCTTTTTGCCAACTATAAGCATAAGGATCATAAAAATTACGATAAAGGATATTTCGTGTGACTTCATCATCAAATCGAAGGTTGTTATAGCCCATAATACAACTATTAGGTTGGCTAAAAGCTTGATGAATTTGACGAGTAAATTCGGCTTCAATCACCCCATTTTTTGCCGCAACTTGTGGCGTTATTCCTGTGATCATCACTGCTTCTGGGTGAGGCAGATAATCATCATTAGGCTTGCAATAAATAACGAGAGGATCTTCAATAATATTGAAATCCATATCGGTTCTTACACCCGCAAATTGCGCAGGGCGATCAAGTGCTGGGTGCGTGCCAAAGGTTTCGTAGTCATGAACGTAAAATGTGGGCGTTTTCGCTGAATTAGACAAGGTTTCCTACCGTAAAGTTATTGATGATTTTTTTTAAATCATTACTCAATGAGTTGTATTGGGTTTAATTAAGACCATGGTAAACCATAATGCGGTAAACGTGAAATGTCAGATCAAAGCGTGCTTATGTAGTGTTTAATATAAGGTGTTGCTGTGAGAATAAGTAGGAGCGTACCCCCGCTAATATTGATTACTTTTTTCATAGTAACAATATTGATTTTTTGTGATGACAATAAAATAAAACTACAGCAAGCAATTAGCCAGATACTCATCATGAAAATATGAATAGAAGATAAAGCAAGATAATTACCTAGTGTTGGCGTCGCACCAGCATAACTAGAAACAACCACAAGATATAACATAATTGCTTTAGGATTAAGCACATTAGCAATATAAGCTGTTTTGATAGAGACTTTTTGATGAATAATTGTGGTGTTTTTGGAGGCTTTTAATCCAGAACGTATCAAAGAAATTCCAAGATAAATTAAATACAAGTTACCAAGAATAGTTAATACCATAAAAGCAGAAGGGGACGAAACTAATAATTTTGTTATTCCTAATCCGACCAAAAGCCCGTGAGTAATAATGCCTAATGCGGTGCCTATAATCGTGATCAATAACCCTTTTATGCCATAGGTTAAGGTGTTATCTAAAGCAATTGTAAAACTTGCACCCGGTGAGATAATTATCGGCAGTAACGTAATAATAAAACCAAGTATATCCATAGTATTGTCTTAGATAGTTTTAAGCGAATTATGGAGGACACTGTTATTTTAACAAAGGAGATTAAAGAAAAGGGATTATATGATGCCTTTTCGTGCGTTTTACTGTCAGTAATGGCAATAAAAGATAAAGGTAGATCTAGAGCACATAACTCAAGTTGTTAACGTTAACTTATGTGCCTTATGTCACATTAAAGCGATATAATTGTTTGTGAACTTAAAAGTTAACGTTAACATTTAAGGGTGAAATGACTTTATAAGGCGCTCAACCAATGAACAAAGACTCAAAAAAATACTATGCGATCTTAAGTGCGCTGTTGTTTTTCTTCTTTTTTACCTGGTCTTCATCCTTTTCATTAGTTTCTATTTGGTTAAATCAGTATGTAGGATTAAAAGCGACAGATACTGGATTGATATTCTCTGCAATTTCTCTGATTGCGTTATGTGCTCAACCTCTATATGGCTTTATTCAAGATAAATTAGGACTAAGAAAGAATTTATTATTAGTGATTGCAGTATTACTTATTCTTTCTGGACCATTTTTTCTAGGTTTCGCATCAATACTTCGCTGGAATATTTTTGTTGGCTCCATTTTGGGAGGTTTATATGTAGGTATGACATTTAATGCGGGGATTGGTGTATTAGAGTCATATACAGAGCGTGTTAGTCGTATTCGTGGTTTTGAATACGGTAGGGCGAGAATGTGGGGATCGCTAGGTTGGGCATCTGCAACATTTATTGCAGGACACAATATAAACATCGATCCTAATTATAATTTTGTGATGGCTTCTATTTCTGGTGTTGTGTTCTTAATTCTTTTAACACTTTTAAAAACAGATAAATCAGACGCATTTAATCAATTAGAGCATGGGAAAACATCGGCTATTACCATAAAAGACGCACTGAATTTACTTTCATTGCCTCGTTTTTGGGCGCTTATTTTATTTGTTATTGGTACCTGTGTTTATGGAGTTTATGACCAACAGTTTCCCGTCTTTTTCTCATCGCAATTTGCAACCTTACAGCAGGGTAATGAGATGTACGGATATCTGAATTCATTGCAGGTATTCTTAGAAGCTGGTGGTATGTTTGTCGCGCCTTTTCTGGTCAATAGAATAGGTGCTAAAAACGGCTTATTACTGGCAAGCAGTGTTATGGCGGCACGTATTATTGGCTCAGGACTAGTCGAAGGTCCAGTCTTGATCTCTTGTATGAAATTATTACATGCTGTTGAGTTACCTATTTTATTAATTTCAATTTTTAAATATAACAGTCAACACTTTGACAAACGTTTATCTTCAACACTCTATTTAGTCGGTTTTCAATGTGTTAGCTCTATTGTTGCTACATTATTATCTCCATTAGCGGGTTATGGTTATGATCATTATGGTTTTGCACCAACCTATATGGTGATGGGATGTATTGTGATAGGGACAACACTTTTCTCAGCAGTGTTTTTACGTTCAGACGCGAAAGTATTACTGCCACTTGATGGCTTACAACATGAAGATCAAAATAAAGCACAGCCTATTTAATCGCTGATTAATTTATCCTTTGTAGTATCGATTTGGGCTACCAATAAAAATGTGTAGCCATTTTTTTATCATTAATTAAGTGAACATTTACGGGTTAAAGAATGTTGACTATATTTATTAATGTATATCATCCTAATTAATTGTTAATTAAGCAAAATCAATTAAATTTGTAAACTTTGCTTGTTTATTGACACGATTAAGCGATAATCTTAAACAGAACTATTTATCTTAAATATCAATTGTAAAGGTGTAGGAAATGGATAACGCAAACAAGCCGTCTTTCCAAAACGTACTGGAGTTTGTGCGTATGTATCGTCGTAAAAACAAAATCCGTCGTGAGATCACTGACAATGAGAAAAAGATCCGTGATAACCAAAAACGTGTTCTTTTGTTAGACAACTTAAGTGAATACATTAAACCGGGTATGTCGATTGAAGATGTATTGGGTATTATTGCTAATATGCGTAGTGACTATGACGATCGTGTTGACGATTACATTATTAAAAATGCCGATCTGTCTAAAGAGCGCCGTGAATTATCTAAGCAGTTAAAAGCGATGGGTGAAATTAAAAATCTTCCTGATCTAAAAGACTGATTGTTTTACTAAGAATAAGAAATCGAAGGCCTCTGAATTGAATATTCAGGGGCTTTTTTATGTTGGCTTAATAAATACTCAGTTAATTTGCTAATAGTTACCCAAAAAAAAGAACCCACTAAAAAGTGGGCTCTTAATTTAGAAGTATTATCAAGATATTCTTAATAACACCTTATTATCAGTTTTGACTTTCAGCTTTAGTCATTTCTGAAGAAGCGTGATTAGTAGAACAATGTCCACCCGCACCTGTGCGGCCTTTCTTATCAAAAGCTGGACGTGTTTCCCATGCTTTGATTTCAATTGCCACAGGTGTTTCATCAGCGGCTGGCGCTTTTGTCATTGGTGAGCTTGCATGTAGTTGGCGTGCAACTGCAACAGGCTCTTGACGAATAACGACTTCAGTTGGTTTGCTTTCTGTTACCGTTTCAATTTCCACCGCAGAGATTTCGCTTTCTTTTGGCTGGTCTTCAATAACCGTTTCAATAACAGCTTCAACAACGGTTTCAGCCGTAATTTCTTTGTGTTGTTCAACAGTTTCTTCTGTAGCTACTATTACTGCTTCAACAGGCTGAGGCTCAGGCGTTGATATTTCACTCTCTACTGGTGCAACTGTATCTTGTGCAACTTCTTCTGGCGCGATGTTTGTTTCAGCCTGTTGTGAAGTTTCATGCATATAAGCTTCAGTGGTATTTAATACCGCTGAAATGTTCTCTTTACGAGTAACATGCTCTTCTGTATTCACTTCATTAATGACATCACTGATAACGTTGTTTTCAATAATGTCGTTAGTTTCAACAGGCACAGCCTGTGGCTCTACTGCAATAATTTCAGCAACAGCCTCTGTGGTTGATTCAGTACTAACCGTGACAGAATAAGTTGATTCAGTCGATCCTACCTGTGCAATATCAGCAACTATGGCTTCTGAAACCTCTGGTGCGATAGCGACCATTTGTGGATCTTGATGAGTAATAATGTGGTTTTCAACAGAAACGTCATTGTTGTTTTCAGCATTATTCTCAATAAATGGTGCATCACTTATTGGTGTGATTGGATAGCGAATGAAAACTTTACCTGAAGCAAGTTCAGGAGAAGCCACCGCCATTGCCAGAGGCATTGGTGATACTGTTAAGGTACGCTCATCACGATAGCGACGACGACGTTGACCACTTACACGTAAATGACGAGGTGAACGGCGAGAACGACGTGGCATAACATTATCTTGCCCGTTATTATCTTCGTTTTTATTGTCATCTTGTGATTTAGTTGCATCAGGTAATGCTTTTACAGCTTGTGCTTCATTCGCTTCAACTTTCGCAACAGCGACTGCTTTAGGTGCTGATTTTTCTGTTGGCGCAACTTTAGTTTGTGTTGTTGCAACAGGAGGCTCAGAAACGGCTTTTTCAGTCACAACGGGTACAACAGCCAATGCATTATCATTGTCAGTTACGCGTACAGATTGTGCTAATTGACGACGATTGCGGCGTTGCATAGCAGGGCGACGAGGTTCTTCTTTCTTCTCATCAGCACTATCTTTTGCAACGGTATCATTTTCAGCAAGAGCCGCTTGTGCTTTAGCCGCTTCTTGTTGCTGTTGACGTTTTTCTTCTTGACGACGACGCTGTTCCGCACGTTGTTCACGACGCTGTTGGCGACGAGCTTCGCGTTCTGCAATCTCTTGCTCACTACTAACTTCAGTTGTTGGCGTTGTTTGTGGTTTTTGATTGCGATTTTTGCGATTGTCTTCGCTATTTGCGTTATCACGATTACGATCGTTATCACGGTCACGGCGATTATTGTTGTTACGTCGATTATTGTTATTACGACGATCACGACGATTGTCGTTATTCTCTTTCTTATTTTCCTGTGGTTTTTCTGGTGTTACCACAGGCTCTGGTTCACTACTAAATAAGTTAGAGAAGAATTTTGCGATAGAGGCAAAGAAACCTGTACCTTGAGCTTGTTCTGATTTAACAGGTTTAGCTTGAGGCTGAGGTGCTTTTTTGCTTTTCGTCGCTTCAATCGGCTCTTCTTCTTGCAATCCAAAGGCTGAAATAGCGGGTTGTTCAGGCGCTTTACGCTCTGTAACAACATCGTCCTCAGCTTCATTTAGCTGGCTCTCATGGAATTGCGCTAAGTTGTAGCTCAGAGAGGTAATTTCTTCGCCTTTACGCACACGAATAACAGAGAAATGAGGCGTTTGCATTTGGTCATTAGGAACAATAACCACTTTGACATTAGATTGACGTAATTCAATGTCAGTCACTGCTTTACGTTTTTCATTAAGCAAATAAGAGGCGATTTGAACAGGTACAATCGCATGTACTTCATGTGTGTTTTCTTTAAGTGCTTCTTCTTCGATAAGACGTAACACAGAAAGTGACAGTGATTCGTTATCACGAATAGTACCTGTACCTAAGCAACGCGGACAAACGTGATGGCTAGATTCACCTAATGAAGGGCTTAAACGTTGACGAGACATCTCTAATAAACCAAAGCGAGAGATGCGTCCAATTTGAATGCGAGCACGATCTTGGCGAACAGCTTCGCGCATTCTGTTTTCAACTTCACGTTGATGGCGCACAGGCGTCATATCGATAAAGTCGATAACAATTAAACCACCTAAGTCGCGTAAACGTAATTGGCGTGCGATTTCGTCAGCCGCTTCTAAGTTAGTATTGAACGCAGTTTCTTCGATATCACCGCCACGGGTTGAGCGTGAAGAGTTGATATCAATCGCTGTTAATGCTTCAGTTGTATCAATAACTAAAGCGCCACCAGAAGGAAGGCGAACTTCACGCTGAAAAGCAGATTCAATCTGTGATTCAATCTGGTAATGGCTAAATAGAGGTACTGCACCTGTATAATGGCGAATTTTGCTAGCAAAATCACCACGACCAATCGCTTCAATATGGCTACGCGCCATTTCAACGACTTTTGCGTTATCAATTAAAATTTCGCCAATATCAGGACGTAAGTAGTCGCGGAATGCGCGAACAATTACGTTACTTTCCTGATGAATTAAGAATGGCGCAGGGCGATTCTCAGCCGCTTTCTTAATAGCATCCCAGTGTCTTAGACGATAGCTTAAGTCTTGTTGTAGTGCTTCGGCAGATTTACCAACACCTGCTGTACGTACAATCAGACCCATACCATCTGGGATTTCAAGGCTTGATAAAGCTTCTTTGAGTTCAGTACGGTCTTCACCTTCAATACGGCGAGAAATACCACCCGCACGAGGATTATTTGGCATTAATACCAAATAACTTCCTGCAAGGCTGATAAAAGTGGTTAATGCTGCACCTTTATTACCACGCTCTTCTTTATCAACTTGAACAATAACTTCCTGGCCTTCTTTTAAGACATCTTTGATGTTAGGACGACCATGGGAGTGATAATTACTAGGAAAGTATTCGCGGGCTATTTCTTTGATAGGAAGGAAACCGTGGCGTTCCGCACCATAATCAACAAAAGCGGCTTCTAAGCTGGGTTCAATTCTAGTGATTTTACCTTTATAGATATTCGCTTTTTTCTGTTCATGACCGGGGCTTTCGATATCCAGATCGTACAAGCGTTGCCCATCGACAAGGGCAACACGCAACTCTTCCTGCTGAGTTGCGTTAATTAACATTCTTTTCATATTGTGACTTACTCGTTATTTTCACGTTTTATAATGTGCCACTAACATACGTAATTACACTATTGATAACCGATGACCTCGTGTCTTTTACAAATGCGTCAACCTCACGGTTGTCGATTGTATAGAGGTGCAATATGTCGGTGAGTCTGATTTTTAGTTCAAAAATTCAGCACTCTTTAATTGAACACGATGTTTCAACTCAATAAGCGATGTATTTATGGCATACTAAATTGTTTGATTTTCGACTATGTCTTACGCCATTGCTGCATTTTGAAAATCAAACAAACAAAATTTTCATAAATATACCTGATAAACATAATCAGGAGAGTCTGCATTATTCCATTGGTGTTAGGGTTATAGCAAGATGACTTTTCTGCTTTGGTGACTTTTTCTGTATAAATATGAGAGATTAGCTAATGTTTCGTCTTTTTCCCATTATTCAGGTTAAAATAGACGACAGATTTGATGTTATTTTGTACACCACAAAGTTGTTTGTTATTTTTATTTTAAGAGAGCCAAAGAATCGCCACTATGAAATCATTTAATCAAGTTCAGTTCGTCACCATTGATGGCGATGAAGCAGGCCAGCGTATCGATAATTTTTTACTGGCACGTTTAAAAGGTGTACCAAAAAGTATGATTTACCGAATTATCCGTAAAGGGGAAGTTCGAGTTAACAAAGGGCGAATTAAACCTGAATACAAACTCAATGCGGGTGACAGCATCCGTATACCTCCTGTGCGAGTATCGGAAAAAGAAGAAGTCGCGGTATCACCAAAGCTTGATAAAGTCGCTGCATTGTCAAATTGTATTTTATATGAAGACGACCATTTAATGCTCATCAATAAACCTTCTGGTACGGCTGTACATGGGGGAAGTGGGTTAAGTTTTGGTGTGATTGAAGGTTTACGTGCATTGCGCCCAGAAGCGCGTTTTTTAGAGCTTGTACATCGTCTTGATAGAGATACATCGGGTGTTTTACTAATTGCAAAAAAACGTTCAGCATTACGTGCTTTGCATGAGCAATTACGCTTAAAACAGATGCAAAAAGATTATTTAGCCTTAGTGCGTGGTCAATGGCAATCTCACACTAAAGTTGTTCAGGCACCGTTGTTGAAAAATATTCTTCAAAGTGGTGAGCGAGTGGTTAAAGTAAGCAATGAAGGAAAACCTTCTGAAACGCGTTTTAAAGTGGAAGAGCGCTTTGAATTTGCCACATTAGTGAAAGCAAGCCCTGTGACAGGAAGAACACACCAAATTCGTGTGCATACATTACATGCAGGTCATCCTATTGCATTTGATGATCGTTATGGTGATCGTGATTTTGATTCACAATTGGTAGGAACTAAACTTAATCGCCTATTTTTACATGCTAGTTCTTTGACATTTACTCATCCTTCAACGGGTGAACAAATGCGAATTGAAGCGCCAATGGATAATCAGTTACGCCATTGTTTGCAAGTATTACGTAGTCAAAAATCTTAAGTCGAAAATTTTTATTTCAACAGAAAATCCGAATACTCAATACGCCCAGTTTGTTGGGCGTATTGCTTTTCTTAAACCACTAAGAAAGTGAGTGGAAAATAGAATTAACCTTCCACTTTTGTCATGCATTGCTCAACAATTTTATCAATATCCCACTCTTTAGGCAGTGATATTGAACCGTTTTTGCGCATTTCCATATCTACACGGATAAATTCGTTAATTCCGTAATTTTTAATAATGCCGTCGTAAGTACATTCACACACTTCGGCAATTTGAGGAATTAGCGCATCATCAGTAATGCCCGAACCTAATATGCAGCTACTGACGAAATTCTTTTTAAATAAGGATTTGCTGTCATCTTTTTTGTCTGAAATCACACCGTCTTGGATAGTATTTGTCGTGTTAGTTGCTTTTGTTGTTGAAATTTCAGTGTCTTTTTCATCAGAACAACCCACTAATGCTGTTGCCATCACTAAAGCTGTTAAGACTGATGCTAATTTATTCATAATACGCTTTATCGCTACATAAGATTAAAAAATAAGATGACCAGATTCATTTGTGATCATCAGAGAAAAATAATGGGTTTATTCTTTGCGAGAGTAACATTTTATTCAATCGGATAAGTGGTAAACCAATTAAAGAATTTGGATCATCGCCGACAAGTTTATCAAATAGAGTGATGCCTAGTCCCTCAGATTTAAAACTTCCAGCACAATTGAAAGGCATTTCTTTATTTAAATAACTGATAATTTCTTCATCAGTTAAATGACGAAAGTAAACTTGAAATAATTCACAATGAGTTTGATGTTCTAACGTTAGACTATTATATACAGTTAATCCGGTGTAAAACGAGACACATTGTCCTGAAGCTTGTTTTAATTGTGCAAAGGCATTATCAAAATTATGGGGTTTTCCCGTGATCTTTTTATTCAGTACACAAACTTGATCAGAGCCAATTATAAGGTGATGTGGAAATTTTGCTTGTAAAGCGCTGGCTTTTTCATAGGATAAGCGACTGACAAGATCTTGAGCGTACTCTGTGGGCATCGGGGTTTCGTCAATCTCTGGAGATGCCTGTATAAAGGGCATTCCAAGCTTTTTCAGCAACTGAGCTCGAAAGGGTGAAGTAGACGCAAGGACGAGTGGCAACATATTTTTTTTAAAATCCGTAGCAAAATGATGCCTGACATTCTAAACTATGCGCCGCTGATAAAGCGAATTTTGGTGGAAAGGTGTAGATAACCCGCCTTTTTCTTTGACTATATTCCATTACAAAGATAATATGCGCGCCTTATGCAAAAGGTAAAATTACCCCTGACCATTGATGCGCTGCGAGCAGCTCAAAAGAATTTAGACTATGACGGTCATTATTCTCCAGAGCAAGTAAGCCGCTTAGCTGAATCGGTGGTCAGTGTGGACAGTAATATTGACGTGGCTTTATCATTTGATATTGACCATCAACGTCTTGCCGTGATTAAAGGACATTCCGATGTGGATGTGACTTTAGAATGTCAACGTTGTGGTGGCCATTTTCCGTATCATGTTCACGCAACATATTGTTTTAGCCCTGTTGTCAGTGATGAACGGGCCGAGACATTACCGGAAGAATATGAACCAGTTTATGTAAACGAATTTGGTGAAATAGATTTGCTGGCAATGATTGAAGATGAAATAATCCTCAACTTGCCGGTGGTTCCGGTACATGATTTTGAACACTGTGAAGTGTCCGACGCGGATATGGTGTTTGGTGAACTCCCTGAAGAATTATCAGAGAAGCCAAATCCATTTGCCGTATTAGCCAGTTTAAAGAAAAGTACTAAGGAGTAAGGTCAATGGCCGTACAACAAAACAAACCAACTCGTTCTAAACGCGGTATGCGTCGCTCTCATGACGCGCTGACAGTAACTCAAGTTTCTGTTGACAAAACTTCTGGTGAAACTCACCTGCGTCACCATGTAACTGCTGACGGTTACTACCGTGGCCGCAAGGTTATCAACAAGTAATTAGCTTTATAGCTCGTTGATACCTTGACAAATCTAACCATAGCGTTAGATGCGATGGGCGGGGACTTCGGTCCTCGCATCACAGTGCCTGCTTGTTTGCGGGCGCTGGCATCTAATCCTCATTTAAAAATATTGCTGGTAGGTCAACCAGACTCTATATCTCCTCTGCTTGCAAATCAAAATGCTGAGCTAACCTCCCGTTTACAAGTTATACCCGCAGAACATATTGTCGCCAATGATGCCAAACCTTCACAAGCTATTAGAGCAAGTAAAGGTACATCAATGCGAGTGGCACTTGATCTCGTGAAAACAGGGGAAGCACAGGCTTGTGTAAGTGCAGGGAATACTGGCGTATTAATGGGATTAGCAAAACTTCGACTTAATGCGATTGATGGAATTGAACGTCCTGCACTGGTTTCGGTATTACCTAATCAGAAAAAAGGCAAGACGGTTGTTCTTGATTTAGGCGCTAACGTTAACTGTGATAGCAAAATGCTGGTGCAGTTTGCGGTAATGGGCGCAGTTATGGCCGAAGAGATAGCAGAGATTGATTCACCGAAAGTGGCGCTTTTAAATATTGGTGAAGAAGAGAGCAAAGGATTAGATAATATCCGCGAAGCTGCTACGGTATTAAAATCGACACCGAATATTAATTATATTGGTTATGTTGAAGGTAATGAATTACTGACAGGCAAAACTGATGTATTGGTGTGTGACGGCTTCGCAGGTAATGTCTCCCTTAAAACGATGGAAGGGGTTATTAGAGTTTTCCTTTCATTGATTAAATCTTCTACTACCGAAAATAAAAAAACGTCGTGGTGGATGAAAATATTGAAGAAGTGGTTACAAAAGCGGCTAATTAAGCGTTTTGGACATATGAACCCCGACCAGTATAACGGTGCTTCTCTGTTAGGATTACGCGGTATCGTCATTAAAAGCCATGGTGGCGCAAATGAAAGCGCGTTTACAGCAGCAATAGAACAGGCTGTTCATGCCGTTGAGCGAAAAATTCCAGAGCGAATTGCTTCACGACTGACAACAGTATTACCCAAGAGCGATTGATAGAATGTATACAAAAATCTTAGGTACTGGTAGTTACTTGCCTGTACAAGTGCGAACTAATGCCGATTTAGAAAAAATGGTTGAAACATCTGACGAGTGGATTGTTACCAGAACGGGTATCCATGAACGTCGAATTGCAGCAGAAGAAGAAACTGTTGCCGTGATGGGTGCGGGTGCTGGCGAAAAAGCATTAGAAATGTCAGGTATTGATAAGCAAGACATTGGATTGATTATTGTTGCAACTACATCTGGCTCTCATGCATTTCCAAGTGCGGCTTGCCAAATTCAAAATGCATTAGGTATTAGTGATTGTATTGCTTTTGATGTTGCGGCTGCATGTTCAGGTTTTGTTTATGCATTAAGTATTGCGGATCAATTTATTAAAGCGGGCACTGTTAAAAAAGCACTGGTTATTGGTGCTGACAGATTATCTCACGCTTTAGATCCAGAAGATCGTGGCACGATTATCCTATTTGGTGATGCGGCAGGTGCTGTGGTTGTTGGCGCATCAGAAGAAGAAGGCATTATCTCTACCCATTTACATTCTGATGGCCGTTTTGGTGATCTATTAGCACTACCTTATCAGAGTAGAGAAAATGACGATTTACCTGCTTACGTGACTATGGCAGGAAATGAAGTTTTTAAAGTCGCAGTTCGTGAGCTTGCCCACATTGTGGATGAGACACTTGAAGCTAACAAAATTGATAAATCTGAACTGGACTGGCTTGTGCCTCATCAGGCAAATTTAAGAATTATTTCAGCGACAGCGAAAAAGCTGGATATGACAATGGATAAAGTAGTGGTGACATTAGATCGCCACGGCAATACGTCAGCAGCATCAGTCCCTACAGCATTAGATGAAGCTGTAAGAGATAATCGCATTCAACGTGGTCAGTTAATCTTACTGGAAGCGTTTGGTGGCGGTTTTACTTGGGGTTCTGCACTTATCCGTTTTTAATATTATCAGGAAAATAAACATGACTGATTTTGCAATGGTTTTTCCCGGACAGGGATCACAATCTGTTGGAATGCTTGCAGAACTTGCAGAGCAATATCCAATCGTGACTGATACATTTGCTCAAGCATCTGATGTATTGGGTTACTCTCTTTGGGACTTAGTTCAGAATGGCCCAGAAGAAGAGCTAAACAAAACATGGAAAACACAGCCAGCATTATTAGCAGCTTCTGTTGCTATCTGGCGTGTATGGCAAGAAAAACAAGGCAAAATGCCACAAATGATGGCAGGTCACAGTCTTGGCGAGTATTCTGCTTTAGTGTGTGCGGGAGTTATTGATTTCGCTGCGGCAATTAAATTAGTAGAATTACGTGGTCAACTGATGCAAGAAGCCGTACCTGCGGGTACGGGGGCAATGTATGCGATTATCGGCTTAGATAATGACGCTATTGCAAAAGCCTGTGAAGAAGCAGCGCAAGGACAAGTTGTCTCACCTGTAAACTTTAACTCACCGGGTCAAGTTGTTATTGCGGGTAACAAAGAAGCCGTAGAACGTGCTGGTGTGTTATGTAAAGAAGCGGGTGCTAAACGTGCTTTACCACTAGCAGTAAGCGTGCCTTCTCACTGTGCTTTAATGAAACCGGCTGCTGATAAGCTAGCGGTTGCATTACAAGAAATCGAATTTAAACAACCTGAAATTCAGGTCGTTAATAACGTTGATGTGATAGCACAAACTGATGCAAATGCAATCCGTGATGCATTAGTTCGCCAGCTTTATAATCCAGTTCGCTGGACTGAAACGGTTGAACTTATTGCTGAAAAAGGTATCACACAATTATTAGAAATCGGGCCAGGAAAAGTATTAACTGGCTTAACAAAACGTATTTCTAAAGAAATGAACGCTGCAGCAGTTAATGATATTGCATCATTAGATGTTGCATTAGGAAATGACTGAGGGATCTCATGGGATTTGACGGAAAAATAGCGCTAGTTACTGGTGCAAGCCGTGGTATTGGCCGTGCGATTGCAGAAGATTTAGTTGCACGCGGTGCGACAGTAATTGGTACAGCAACGAGTGAAAACGGTGCGAAAGCTATCAGCGAATATTTAAACGGTAAGGGTAAGGGTTTTGTGTTAAATGTCACAGAAAACGACTCTATCGAAAAATTTTTAGCCGATGTGCGCGCTGAATTTGGCGAAATTGATATTTTGGTCAATAATGCAGGTATTACTCGTGATAACCTGTTGATGCGCATGAAAGATGATGAGTGGCAAGATATCATTGACACTAATCTTTCATCAGTCTTCCGTCTGTCTAAAGCAGTTATGCGTGCTATGATGAAAAAACGTTATGGTCGTATAATTACGATTGGTTCTGTTGTTGGAACCATGGGTAACGCAGGACAGGCAAACTACGCGGCGGCGAAAGCGGGTGTGATTGGTTTTAGTAAATCATTAGCACGCGAAGTTGCTTCCCGTGGCATTACGGTGAATGTTGTTGCTCCAGGTTTTATCGAAACTGATATGACTAGAGCATTAACAGACGACCAAAGAGCAGGTATTTTATCTCAAGTCCCTGCTAACCGTTTAGGTGATGCCAAAGAGATTGCCAGTGCTGTAGCTTTCTTAGCTTCTGATGAAGCAAGCTATATCACGGGTGAAACATTGCATGTCAATGGTGGCATGTACATGATCTAATTATGGGGACGTCTTTATATTTGCTTTTTGCGTACAATATAATGCAAAATATAGCAAATAAAGTAGTCCACACAGTCGGGATTGGTTAGATCTTTTCCTGTATTTATAAACTAAGAAAATCATCGCGCAAGCGAGTTTTGATAGGAAATTTAATAGTATGAGCACTATCGACGAACGCGTTAAGAAAATCATTGTTGAACAACTGGGTGTTAAAGAGGAAGAAGTTGTAAATTCAGCTTCATTTGTTGATGACTTAGGCGCTGATTCTCTTGACACAGTTGAGCTGGTAATGGCTCTGGAAGAAGAATTCGATATCGAAATCCCAGACGAAGAAGCAGAAAAAATTACTACAGTTCAAGCTGCTATTGATTACGTTGAAAACGCAGGTAAATAAGCTTGCTAATCTAGGCGGTCATTCGACCGCCTATATTTTTAATCCTAAACTTTTTCCCTCCTTGGAGGATAAGCGTGTCTAAGCGTCGTGTAGTTGTGACCGGACTAGGCATGTTATCTCCTGTCGGTAATAACGCAGAAGCTTCTTGGGAAGCAGTGTGTGCCGGACAGAGTGGTATCGGCCTTATCGAAGATTTTGACACCAGTCATCATGCGACTAAATTCGCTGGATTGGTAAAAGATTTCAATCACGAAGATTATAATCTTTCGCGTAAAGACGCGCGTAAGATGGATCTTTTCATTCAATATGGTATTGCAGCAGGTGTGCAGGCCATTGCGGATTCAGGTCTTGAAGTAACAGAAGCCAATGCAAGTCGTATCGGAGCTGCTATTGGTTCTGGTATTGGTGGCTTAGGCCTTATCGAAGAAAACCATACATCTATGATGAATGGTGGTCCTCGTAAAATTAGCCCATTCTTTGTACCTTCAACCATCATTAACATGGTTGCAGGGCATTTAAGCATTATGTATGGTCTTCGTGGCCCTACAATCTCTATTGCAACAGCGTGTACTTCAGGTGTTCATAATATTGGACATGCTGCTCGTATTATCGCTTATGGTGATGCAGATGCAATGCTGGCAGGTGGTGCCGAAAAAGCAACCACACCATTAGGTTTGGGTGGCTTTGGTGCTGTTCGTGCATTATCAACACGTAACGATAATCCTCAAGCGGCTAGTCGCCCATGGGATAAAGATCGTGATGGTTTTGTATTAGGTGATGGTGCGGGTGTTCTTGTTCTTGAAGAGTACGAACACGCTAAAAACCGTGGCGCTAAAATTTATGCTGAAGTGGTTGGTTTTGGTATGAGCAGTGATGCTTATCACATGACTTCACCGGCAGAAAATGGCGAAGGCGGTGCGCTGGCTATGACAAATGCACTGAAAGATGCGGGTATTGCCTCATCAGAAGTGGGTTATATCAACGCACACGGTACATCAACAAATGCAGGCGATGTTGCTGAAGCACAAGCAGTGGAAAACGTATTTGGCAAAGGCACTGATGTATTAGTTAGCT
The DNA here is from genome assembly GCF_040139785.1 of Proteus genomosp. 6. Taxonomy (NCBI): domain Bacteria; kingdom Pseudomonadati; phylum Pseudomonadota; class Gammaproteobacteria; order Enterobacterales; family Morganellaceae; genus Proteus; species Proteus genomosp. 6. The sequence continues at coordinate 82,529 of NZ_JBEEVJ010000012.1, forward strand.
CAACAAAATCTATGACAGGTCACTTATTAGGTGCCGCGGGTGCAATTGAGTCTATCTTTACAATCCTTTCGTTACGTGACCAAATTGTACCTCCAACAATAAACCTAGATAATCAAGACGAAAACTGCCATCTTGATTTCGTTCCACATAAAGCACGTAAAGTTGAGAACATGGAATATGCTCTGTGTAACTCATTCGGCTTTGGTGGTACCAACGGTTCAATTCTCTTTAAGCGCGTATAACCCGTTTTTGTAGAAAACTGAAAAATACCTAAAGGCCCAGGATTATTCTGGGTCTTTTATTTTGTCCTTTTACTGCCAGTTGTTTTATCATGTACAGATTGATATCAATAACATAGATGTAGGGTGTGTTAGATGTATTGGGTAAATGGACAACAGCAACAAAATGTCGATGCAAGCGACCGCGCAATACAGTTTGGTGATGGTTGTTTTACTACGCTTGCCGTTGAGTATGGCAATCCTATTTTGTTACCTGCCCACATCAATCGCTTAAAACAAGGTTGTGATGCGCTTTTTCTACCACATCCAAATTGGTCTGACTTAGAAAGGCACATTATAGATATTGCCTCAGACACTCAAACGAAAGGTGTTATTAAGGTTATCATTAGTCGTGGCTATGGTGGACGAGGATATTCCTCCAATGGATTTATAACGCCGACAGTAATAATATCACTATCATCTTATCCTACCCATTATCTCCACCAGCAAAGTGAAGGTGTATCGCTTGGTATAAGTCCTGTTACCTTAGGGCAAAATCCTTTGTTGGCAGGGATAAAACATCTCAATCGCTTAGAACAAGTCCTTATCAAATATCATTTAGAAAAAACAGAATTTGATGATGTTTTAGTGTGTGATCATGAAGGATATTTAGTTGAAGCTAATGCAGCAAATCTTTTTTGGCGCAAAGGAAATAGGCTTTTTACACCAAATCTGACTAATTCAGGGGTAAATGGCATTATGCGTCAATCCATTTTTCAATTAGCTCAAAAAAATCATTGGGAAATTGATATTGTGAGAGAAAAACCTGAAACACTTTATCAAGCTGATGAAATATGGTTAACAAATGCGTTGATGCCAGTGATCCCCGTTTCACAAATCACTTTTTCAGATGATAAGTGCTATCAATATCCTAGTAGGGATTATTATCATGTTGTTTTACAACACAGTTTGTCACTTAAATAGAATTTAATGAGTTATAAATGAAGATAAAAAAAATAGTATGGATAGTTTTTTTTGCCTTATTAATTAGCCTTGGTGCAATGGCGTTGTATGTGATGCAGCATATTCGAGGCTTAGAAGAAAATATTATTGTAAAACAAGATGAAATGTTACTTACTGTTCCAGCAGGAACGGGGCGTGTTGCCATGGAGCAACTGCTAATAAAAAATAATCTGCTTAATGAAGGAGATTATTTCCAAATTTTGCTAAAAGCAAAGCCAGAGCTAAGCCAATTTAAAGCGGGGACTTATCGCTTAACAAAGGGTATGACGTTACGTGATGTTTTACTGCTTATCAAAAGTGGTAAAGAGGCACAGTTTACAATCCGTTTTATTGAAGGAAGCCGTTTAAAAGATTGGCAATCTATTTTTGAGCAAGCGCCTCAACTAACAACTGTTGCACATACTCTGGACGCTGATAAATTACGCCAAGAAATAGGAATAAAACCTGAAATTACTAATCTAGAAGGTTGGTTCGCGCCAGATACATACCATTACACTGCGGGTACGACCGATGTCGCAATTTTAAAGCGTGCCTACCAACAAATGGAAAAAACATTAGAAGAAGAGTGGATTAAACGCGATAGTGACTTACCGTATAAATCGGCTTATGAAATGCTTATCATGGCATCAATTATTGAAAAAGAGACGGGTATTGATGCTGAAAGAACAAAGGTTGCGTCTGTTTTTGTCAATCGATTAAAAACTAATATGCGATTACAGACTGATCCAACAGTCATCTATGGTTTAGGTGATAAATATAGAGGCACGATTTACCGTAGTGATTTAAATGGCTATACACCTTATAACACGTATCAAATTGATGGCTTACCACCAACACCAATAGCAATGCCTGGTGTTGCTTCAATTAGAGCTGCTGCACATCCAGCGGATACACGTTATCTCTATTTTGTTGCGGATGGAACGGGTGGTCATAAATTTTCAACCACACTCAATGAACACAATAAGGCCGTCGCGCAATACCGACGCTTACAACAAAGATAATTATGAACAACAGCAAATTTATTGTAATTGAAGGATTAGAAGGCGCTGGAAAAACCAGCGCAATTCAAACGGTTATTGATACATTAAAAGAACAAAGTATCACCAATCTGGCTTTTACCCGTGAACCGGGTGGCACACCGCTTGCTGAAAAACTACGTGAACTCATCAAGCAAGGTATTGATGGCGAAAAAGTGACAGATAAAGCAGAGCTTTTAATGCTATATGCAGCGCGTGTTCAGCTTGTTGAGAACGTGATAAAGCCTGCGCTTGCAGAAGGTAAATGGGTGATTGGGGATAGACACGATCTCTCTTCACAAGCTTATCAAGGTGGTGGACGCGGCTTAGATAAAGATCTTATGTTGTCACTTCGTAATACGGTTCTTGGTGATTTTCGCCCTGATTTAACCTTATATCTTGATTTAGATCCGGCTATTGGTCTTGCCAGAGCGCGAGCTAGAGGCGAATTAGACAGAATTGAAAAAGAATCAATGGATTTCTTTTATCGTACTCGTGAACGTTATCAGGCCTTAGCCAAAGGTGATGACTCTATTATCACAATAGATGCATCTCAAGCTATTGAAAAAGTACAAGCAGATATCCGTCAAACATTAACAACGTGGCTAGTTCAGCAGGAAAATAAATCACTATGAATTGGTATCCTTGGCTAAATCAGGCATATCGACAACTTATTAGCATGTATCAAGAAGGGCGAGGTCATCATGCTTTGCTTTTACATGCGATAGAAGGCATGGGAGGAGAAGCACTCTCTTATGGGTTAAGTCGTTGGTTAATGTGCCAGAATAAACAGGGATTAAAAAGTTGTAATGAATGCCATAGCTGTCGATTGATGCTTGCTGAAACACATCCTGATTGGCATGTTTTGCAGAGTGAAAAGGGTAAGTCCTCGATTGGTATTGAAGCAGTAAGAAAAGTGACTGAAAAGCTGGAGCATCATGCTCAGCAAAGTGGTTTTAGGGTTGTTTGGATAAAAGACGTTGAAGCATTAACTGAAGCGGCAGCCAATGCATTGCTTAAAACGTTAGAAGAGCCGCCTAAAAACACCTATTTTTTACTGAATTGTCAGCAACCAGAGGTTTTATTAGCGACATTGCGTAGCCGTTGTTTTTATTACCATTTGGCAACGCCAGATCTCCAACACGCAACGCACTGGTTACAGCAACAATTACCAAACATACCTTATGCAAATAGTGTGACAGCATTAAATTTATCTCAGAATGCCCCCGTTTTAGCGCTTTCATTATTGAAAGATGAGTGGAAAGAAAGAGAGGTTTTTTGCCAAGCTTTATATGCAAGCATCCAACAACGTGATTTATATGCATTTTTACCACAATTAAATCAAGATAATGCAGAACGCCGTTTGTATTGGTTATTATCACTACTGCTTGATGCATTAAAATACCAAACCAATGCACAAGTGTATTGTGTGAATCAAGACCAGCAAGCATTGATTATGGCGTTATCACAATGGCCTTCGGATATTTTATTATCCACTATTGATGGATGGAAACAGTGTCGCTATCAGTTAATGACTATTCCAGCCTTAAATAAAGAATTATTACTGGCAGAGCAACTGCTAGATTGGGAAAATCAGCTAGCCACAAAAAATTAATTAGCTATATATTAATTATGATTTAGCTGTAATAAAAAACACCTATATTCTAAATCATTCGAGTTGTAGGTAGGGGGCAAGCAAAGATATCCCGATGAGCATACTCATGTGTGTGATTCGGGTAGCTGAGCGTAGCCAACACCCCTGCAACTTGAAGGATGACGAGTATATAAGTCGTACCAGATAAATGAGAGTAAGTTATGTTTTTAGTTGATTCACACTGCCATCTCGACTGCTTAGATTATGAAAAATTACATGAAAATATTGATGATGTTGTCGAAAAAGCACAGCAGCGTGATGTTCAATATATGTTAGCAGTGGCAACCACATTACCGGGCTTTAAGAGTATGCGTGAGCTAATCGGTAAACGTGACAATATCGCCTTTTCTTGTGGGATCCATCCTTTAAATTTAGATGAAGGTCATGATATTGAAGAATTAGCACGTTTAGCCGCTGCCCCTGATGTTGTGGCTTTAGGTGAAACAGGGCTAGATTACTATTACCAACAAGAAAATGCGGCTTTACAGCGTGAAATTTTCCGTGAGCATATTCGTATTGGACGCCAAGTTAATAAACCCGTTATTGTGCATACACGCAGTGCTCGAGAAGATACTTTATCCATTTTAAAAGAAGAGAAAGTTCAAGATTGTGGCGGTGTTCTGCATTGCTTTACTGAAGATAAAGAAACTGCAACAGCATTACTTGATCTTGGAATGTATATTTCTTTTTCTGGCATCGTAACATTTAGAAATGCTGAACAAATTAGAGAAGCTGCTCGCATTGTTCCTCTTGATAGAATTTTAGTTGAAACAGACTCCCCTTATTTAGCGCCAGTTCCTCATCGCGGAAAAGAAAACCAACCAGCTTATGTCCGTGATGTTGCAGAATATATGGCTGTCTTAAAAGGCGTCAGTGTTGAAGAGTTAGCGCAACAAACAACACGCAATTTTGCTAAGCTCTTTCATATTCAAAACTTACCTGCTTAATAGAATTAATCAGGAATTAAAATAAATAATAAGGTGATGGAAATGGCAGAAGAAACAATTTTCAGTAAAATTATTCGTGGTGAAATCCCAGCCAATATCGTTTTTCAAGATGATACTGTGACTGCATTTCGTGATATTTCACCTCAAGCACCCACTCATATTTTAATTATTCCTAATAAACTTATTCCTACTGTAAATGATGTTACTGCGGAAGATGAGCAAGTATTAGGACACCTTTTTGTAGTTGCGGCAAAAATTGCACAACAAGAAGGCATTGCTGAAGACGGTTACCGCTTAGTGATGAACTGTAATAAACATGGTGGACAAGAAGTTTTCCATATTCATATGCATTTGCTTGGCGGAAAACCATTAGGGCCATTATTAAGCCAGTAATGGATGTGATGCTAACAGCAGGATAACAGGAAGTAATACATGATAAGACAAGGTAAGGCCATTTGTTCATTACTTATCGCTGTATTTATGACGACATTGCTTTCAGGATGTTTATCATCTCATTCAGATAATAAACTCTATTTCAATCGTCAGCAGGCTATTATTATGGAGCCTTCGGTATTAGTTGTAGGCGTTGTTGCTGGTCAGCCAACCATTGAACACCATGCTAATGGCACAAAAGCGACAGTCATGTTATCAAATACACAATCTTACCCTGTTTCTATTCGCTATCGTTTTTATTGGTATAACGAACAAGGACTTGAAGTTTCTCCTGCTGGGAATGTAAATGATGTGACTATTCTTGGTGATGGTGATGCCGAAATTAGTGGTGATATACCAGATAAAACCATTAGTTATGTCAGAGTTTATCTCTTTACTTAGGATAAGGTAACACGAGCATGAAAAGAGTTCTATTTGTGGCGATGTCTGTATTTTTATTAGCGGGTTGTCCATCTATGTTGCCACAACAACCGCCTGTACCTGTGGAGCCTGTGACACCTACAGAGCCAGTAGAGCCACCTAAACCGATAGAGCCACCAATTGAAGTTGTGCCAACGCCACCTAAAATCACGAGTATTAATTGGAATGCTGCTGTCACTCCTTTAATTAGAGAAATGGCGGTTACTGGTGATTTAGAGGCAGGTAAGCTTATCGTTGTTGATAATGTTAAAAATAATTCGGGTGGAAACATCCAAGCGGTAAATGCAACCAATACGATTATCGAATCAGTTAATAGTATTAGTGCGTTACAAACCGTGCCTTACACGCAAATGATGTCAGCACGAAAAGCCCTTGGTTTATCTGGTGAAGATAGCCTAGGTCTTCGTAGTGCAGCGATTGGCTTGGCCCGCTATTTGAAAGCTGATTATATTTTATTCTCAACCGTTGATGGTAAAAAAGATAACCGTGTGATCAGTATGCAGTTAATGTCGGTTTCTTCTGGTGAAATTCTTTGGAACGGGCGCCATAAGGTTGAGTGATCTGCATTACTCAAGTTTGCTTAATGCCTTGCAAGCGCTTTTCCCTGCAACGGCATTAAGCAAATGGAAAATCACAGCATTAGAAGGCGCTGGCGGTGGTGCTTTTCGCGTGCAATGTGCAGATATTGACTGGGTTGCTCGCTATTATGGCGATGAAAAAAAAGCACTTTATGTACATGGAAGAAAAGAATACGCCATTTTAAAACAGCTATCAGGATCTAATTTATCACCTAAAGTTGCCACACGTTATAAAGAGTGGTTTTTTCTTTATTGGTTACAGGGCGAACATCTTACTCACCAATCACTTTTTAGTACTTATTTAAAGCCGTTGGCTGAAAAAATAGCCATACTTCATCAACACACACCGTTAGGTTTTCCTCTTAACCTAAATCATGAATTATTAATTTATTGGCAGAGTATTGATAGAAAACGTTTATCTGCTAAATGGTTACGCTTACAACAACATTTTTTACGCCAACCGCGATGCAATCTCATAAAATACGCGCCTGCTCACATGGATTTGCATGTTGAGAATATTCTTCTTAGTGATTCCAGTATAAAATTTATTGATTGGGAATATGCAGCCGATATTGATACAGCGGATTCATTGATGACGTTCTTTGCAACAAACCAACTCAATGAAGCGCAACAAAATACGTTTTTGGATTATTATTATTCGTATCATGGTCATTATGCTCAATCCAAAGAGACGGATGTTTATTCTGTGAAGGAATTGAGAAAGCGTATTTTTTCAAGAGAGCCATTCATTTTTTATATGATGCTAATGTGGTATGAAGTCCGTTGGCAACAAACAAAAGATGGATCATTTTTAATAATGTCTGAACCTTTACGTCGCTATTTCAGTCTGACGAATTAAAGACATTATCTTGTCACAATTACAAAGAGAGGAATGTTATGGGTCCGGTAATGCTTGATGTTGAAGGATATGAACTCGATAGTGAAGAGCGTGAAATTTTAAAGCATCCTCTTGTCGGTGGATTAATCCTTTTTACCCGCAACTTCCACGATGCTGAACAATTAAATGAATTAGTTCGCCAAATTCGTGATGCATCTCATGAGCGCCTTGTGATTGCAGTAGACCAAGAAGGGGGACGTGTACAGCGCTTCCGTGATGGTTTTACACGATTGCCTGCGGCTCAATCTTATGCGGCACTAAATGAAGGTTATCAAGCGAGTCATTTAGCACAAGAAGCGGGATGGTTAATGGCATCAGAAATGATTGCTTTGGATATTGATATCAGTTTTGCACCTGTGCTCGACCTAGGTCATAACTGTATTGCCATTGGCGAGCGTTCTTTCCATGATTCCCCTGAAATTGCCATGACAATGGCTGAGAGCTTTATCAAAGGTATGCGCTCTGCGGGCATGAAATCAACAGGCAAACACTTCCCTGGTCATGGTGCTGTAAGGGCTGATTCTCATAAAGAAACGCCTCGTGATGATCGCTCTTTAGATGATATTCGCCAACATGATATGTCCATTTTTAAAGATTTTATTCAACGCCAGTTATTAGATGCCATTATGCCAGCTCATGTCATTTATTCTCAGGTTGATGAGCGTCCTGCAAGTGGCTCATCGTACTGGCTGAAATCCATTTTACGTGAACAATTAGGCTTCCAAGGCGTTATTTTCTCTGATGATTTATCGATGGAAGGTGCTGCTATTATGGGAAGTTACGCAGAAAGAGCACAACGTTCGCTAGATGCTGGTTGTGATATGCTTTTAGTGTGTAATAACCGAAAAGGGGCGGTGAGTGTGTTAGATAACCTGTCCTCTGTCAAAGCAGAACGCATTTCCACATTGTACCATCACCGAGGTCGTTACACATTGAGTGAGCTACAAACCTCTGATCGTTGGAAAAAAGCGAATCAGTTGCTGACCCAATTACAGGAGCAATGGCAGGAGCGAGCATGATTATATATTTACATGGTTTTGATTCCACAAGTCCTGGAAATCATGAGAAAGTTTTACAGCTACAGTTTATTGATCCTGATGTCCGCTTTTTAAGCTACAGTACGTTGCATCCTCGTCATGACATGCAACACTTACTGAAAGAAACGGATAAAGTGATTAAATCCACGAAAGAGCCAGTATTAATTTGCGGCGTAGGATTAGGTGGATATTGGGCAGAGCGTATTGGTTTCTTATGTAATATTCGTCAGGTAATGATTAATCCTAATCTTTTTCCTTACGAAAACATGACAGACAAAATCGACAGACCTGAAGAATATTTAGATATCTCAACGAAATGCATTAAAGATTTTCGTTCTAAAAACAAAGATAACGCTTTAGTGATTTTATCTCGTAATGATGAGGTTTTAGATAATCAGCGTTCTGCTGATGAATTATCACCTTATTACTCCGTAATTTGGGATGAAGTGCAAACGCATAAATTTAAGAGCCTCTCTGAGCATCTATTTAAAATTAAAGCGTTTAATCGTAAAGAGTAAGACTAAAGTCATATGTTTAAAATGGATGGTGTTTGTTCCATCCATTTTTTTATCTAACGTAGTTAAAACGTTCATACCGTCCTCTCTATCTATCTCTTTTCAACATTTTTCCGACCCCTTATTTTTATCACCTCAATGATCACGACTGATTTTAACAATCCTTTTATGCTTATTTTTCTAGTTCATTGTATTAATTGATAAAACCAATATCCCTATGTTTTAAATGGTGATTTATTTGTCACTAAAAGGCAAAAACAACTATTTTCTTCAAAAAATAGATATGAATATTCAAATATTTTTGATATAAATCAACTTTGGTATGACCATCTTTCCAATTAACTTGCTTAAGAACAAAAATAACAGCAGAAACGATTTAACTGTCATTATTTAAGTAGATTTCACTAAGGCTATTTAAATAACAACAGTAAATATCTTTATGGAGTGACGTTAAATGTCATTAAAAAAAATTGTTATTGTCGGTGGCGGCGCTGGTGGTTTAGAACTGGCGACCAAATTAGGCAATAAATTAGGACGCAGCAAAAAAGCAGAGATCACCTTAGTGGATCGCAATAACAGTCATCTATGGAAACCCCTTTTACATGAAGTAGCAACGGGCTCTTTAGATGATGGTGTTGATGCTTTAAGTTATCTAGCACACGGCTATAACCATCATTTTAATTTCCAATTAGGCTCATTAACAGGGCTTGATCGTGAGCAAAAAAATATCACATTGGCTGCTATTTATAATGAAGAGCAAGAATTGCTCGTACCTGAACGTACATTAGACTACGATATTTTAGTGATGGCGTTAGGCAGTAAATCAAACGATTTTGGCACACCAGGTATTAAAGAGAACTGTATTTTCTTGGACAGTCCTCAACAAGCACATCGTTTCCATAACGAAATGTTAAATTTATTTTTAAAATACTCAGCAGATACCAATGCACAAGAAGAAAATCGTAAGGTAAATATTGCGATTGTAGGTGGTGGTGCAACGGGTGTTGAACTTTCAGCTGAATTGCATAATGCAGTACGTCAGCTTAATAGTTATGGATTAAAAAAATTAGCACCTTCAGCATTAAATATTACTTTGGTTGAAGCTGGAGAGCGTATCTTACCTGCATTACCAGTGCGTATTTCTAGTGCTGCACATCAGGAATTAACCAAATTAGGTGTGCGAGTGATGACCAAAACCATGGTCACAAGCGCAGATGAAGGTGGATTAAACACCAAAGATGGTGAGCATATTGATGCTGACTTAATGGTGTGGGCAGCAGGTATTAAAGCGCCTGATTTTATGAAAGAGATTGCTGGCCTAGAAACTAACCGTATTAATCAGTTGGTCGTTAAACCTACCTTACAAACAACCTTAGATGAGTCTATCTTTGCAATTGGTGACTGTTCTTCTTGTCCAAGAAAAGAAGGCGGTTTTGTTCCACCAAGAGCACAATCCGCACATCAAATGGCAAGTCGTTGTTACAGCAATATTTTAGCAATGTTAAAAGATAAACCGCTAAAAGATTATGTGTTTACCGATCACGGCTCATTAGTTTCACTCTCTAAATTTAGTACCGTGGGGAGTTTGATGGGGAATTTGATGAAGGGGGACATGATGATCGAAGGGCGCATAGCGCGGATTGTTTATATCTCTTTATATCGAATGCATCAAATAGCGTTGCATGGTTATATCAAAACTGGACTTATGATGTTAGTCGGATCAATCAACCGAGTAATTAGACCTAAACTAAAACTTCATTAATTTATCTTTTGCTTTACAGATAAGACAAAAGTTACTTTTTTAAACCCTCATATTTTATGAGGGTTTTTTATCTATTTTTTATTTTAAATTAAATAATTAAATGAGAATATCCAAATAAAATAAATAAACATAGCATAAAGCACTAGATGATTTGTCTGCCTATATCAGAAATAACCGGTAACGCTAAAGCTCAATAGAGTAATGATAAATATAATTTTATTATTAAGGTTAAACTTGTAATATTAAAGATAACATTTATTTTATTTATTACGCTAAATTATTTAAGACTTTTCTTAAATAAAAAATGATGTTTAATTCATTAATTCATCAAATAAAATGTTATGGTGTTTCGTAGATTTGTATTAGAAAGATAATAAGTGAAAATTATTAGAAATAAGCTTAACTTGTTATTTTTACTCGTATTTAAATGGGTAAAATAATTTTACAAATCTTAAAAGTAAATTTTATAATATGCGTTAAATATGGAATATCGCCTATTTTTAGGCGACATTTGTTAACTTAGTGTTATCATAATGATGTATCATAAGTAGCATGACGATTTTTATTTTTTCAGCTTAATAAATTAAGATCTATCTTAATATAATGTGTAAGTCCTAAGAATGTAGTTAGTATTTAATTAAGTAATTAAAACAGAAATAAGTGGTGTATTTAACATGTCATAAATACGTGGTTTACTTATTATGTTAATCAGCATGGATGTTGAATTAAGCTATCAGATTAGAGAATTCATTTATTGAATAGTAAATATATTAGCCAGTTAGAGTGAAACCGTGGCTTTTATTACGTATCTGTGGCAATTAAGGATAAAACAAATAAAAAGGGGTAAAAGTGGGTGTTAATGTCAGAAAGTACACACTAATAGGACTAATCATTGTATTAGCTATTCTTTCATTTATTGCATGGAGGTGGGTATTTCCCCAGCCTCAATACGCTCATGTCGTTTCGGCTACACCTATTAAATCGACTGTTTTTGTAACAGAAGAGTATTGTCATCGAATTGGCTTACCTACACCTTTTACACCAGAAAAATTGTCACGATTTCATCCCGCAGAGCAAGAATGTCGAGTGTTTTATATGATTGAAGCACTCAATAACAGCAATATTGCTAATTTCCCTTATCCTCAATTTAAAGAGTGCATCCCGATTTATCGTCAAGAGCGTAGAATTGTTGGTTATGATGTGCTTTATACTATCGATGGAACACCGGGCAAAGTACGTACCACGTTTAAACCTGGTGAAATTATCGCATTAGATTCTGATGGTAGGCTGATTTTAGAACAAGAACCTTATTGTTCTATGAATGAAAAAGTACCTTGCCGTAAAGATTAAATCTAAAGAATAAAAAAGGCGTAATGAAGGAGTGAAACCACTTCAATTACGCCCTTTTACTGATTCAAAAAATCATAAATATGTGGTTATTTGATCTTATGATCATCGAACGCACTTAACATATCATCAATAAAGGTGAGTCGTTTCTCACGCTCAGTGAGATCTGTAATAAATTTCAGTTTTGATGGACCATCTAAACGGAAAATAGCAGGTTGTTCTTGAAGTAGGCTGATTAAATATCCTGGTTCAACCTTATTCTTTTCACCAAACTCAATAAATCCGCCTTTATCATGAGCTTCAATTCGAGTGATACCCAAGCTCATTGCACTTAAGCGAATAGCAGCATTACGCAGTAGATAACGCCCTGCATCAGGCAGCTTACCAAATCTATCAATTAACTCTGCTCTTAGATCATTAAGCTCTGTTAAGTCGATCGCACTGGCAATTCGTTTATAGAATGAAAGTCTGACATTTACATCAGGAATGTAATCATCAGGCAACAAGACAGGCATTCTTAATTCAATTTCAGTTTGTTGATTGGTGAGATCTTCAAGTGATGGCTCTCTACCCTCTTTAAGCGCTTCTACTGCACTTTCTAGCAATTCCATATAAAGAGAGAAGCCAACGGTATTCATTTGACCGCTCTGTTCTTCACCTAATAGCTCTCCCGCGCCCCGAATTTCTAAATCATGAGTGGCTAATGCAAAACCAGCACCCAGATCTTCCAGTGAAGCAATCGCTTCTAAACGTTTATGAGCATCCTTTGTCATTGCTTTAGGATGAGGTGTCAACAAATAAGCATAAGCTTGATGATGAGAACGACCTACGCGACCACGTAACTGATGCAATTGCGCTAAACCAAAGTGATCTGCACGTTCAATAATAATGGTGTTCGCGGTTGGTATATCGATACCTGTTTCAATAATTGTGGTGCAAAGTAACACATTAAAACGTTGGTGATGGAAATCATTCATCACACGTTCAAGTTCACGCTCACGCATTTGTCCGTGACCAATACCAATACGTGCTTCAGGAACGAGTGCAGCCAGTCTCTCACGGGCTTTTTCGATATTCTCAACATCGTTATACAAGTAATAAACTTGTCCGCCACGCAATGTTTCACGCAAGATAGCTTCGCGCACCACTAAGTCATCATATTCTCGCACAAAGGTTTTCACCGATAAGCGACGTGCTGGTGGTGTTGCAATAATAGAAAGATCACGCATACCGCTCATTGCCATATTCAACGTACGAGGAATAGGCGTTGCTGTTAGCGTTAATATATCGACATTAGCACGCATGGCTTTTATTCGCTCTTTATGGCGAACACCAAAGCGGTGCTCTTCATCGACAATTAATAGTCCCAAATCTTTCCACTGAATATTTGGTTGAAGCAATTTATGTGTGCCAATGACAATATCAACTGTACCTTCGGCCAGTTTTTCTGTGATTTGCTGTTGCTCTTTTGCGCTACGAAAACGTGAGATCATCTCAATGTTAACGGGCCAATTAGCAAAACGATCACGGAAATTATCAAAATGTTGCTGAGCCAATAGGGTGGTTGGTACTAAAATAGCGACTTGTTTATTGTTGTTAACGGCAAGAAATGCAGCGCGCATCGCCACTTCTGTTTTACCAAATCCGACATCGCCACAGACGAGTCTATCCATTGAAATGGCTTGGCACATATCGCTAAGCACAGCATTGATAGCCATTTCTTGATCAGGTGTTGTTTCAAAAGGAAAGCTTTGGCGGAATGATTGGTATTGCTCTTTATCCATTTTAAAGGCGAAGCCTGTTTTTACTTCGCGTTGAGCATAAACATCTAATAACTCTGCTGCGACATCTCGCACTTTTTCAGCAGCTTTTTGGCGAGCTCTTACCCATGCATCGCCACCCAATTTATGTAGTGGGGCATTTTCATCTGCGCCACCAGAATAACGACTGATTAAATGCAGTGATGAAACAGGAACATAAAGCTTGTCATTACCCGCGTAGCTTAACATCAAATATTCAGCTTTAACGCCACCAGCTTCTAGTGTTGTCATTCCTTGATAGCGACCAACACCATGTTGAAGATGAACAACGGGCTGTCCTATGCTTAATTCAGCAAGGTTGCGAATTAAGGTATCTGTATTAATAGCACGACGATTGTCTTGGCGACGACGATTAACGCGTTCACCTAACATATCACTTTCACAGATCATGGCTAATTGACGATGGTTATCAATAAATCCATGTTCAGCAGCACCAATGATAAAGTAAAAACCTTTCTCTTGAGCATCAGATAATTCAATGATTTGCTTAGGTGCTATTTTTATCCGCGATAAAAGCTCTTGTACGGTTTCGCGTCGTCCTTCACTTTCAACAGAGAAAATAACACTACCTGAAAATTGTTCTTGGAATCGGCGTAAGTTATCTAAAGGTGATTTGCTTTGAGCGTTAATCGATAAATCAGGAAGAGGCTGATAGCCTAAATTGGTCTGTCCCGCTTTTTCTGGCAACGTTTCTGTTTTAAGTTGAATACGAGGCCACTGTTTTAACTCTTTATTAAATTTATCAACATTCAGCCAAATATCATCTGGTGGTAACAGTGGTCGCATAGGATCAACGCGACGGCTTTCAAAACGTTGATTAATGTCTTGCCAAAATTTTTCTGCAAAATCTTGTAGATCTTGCGTCACTATCAATGTGTTTTTAGGGAAATAAGCAAATAAGTTAGATAAAGGCTGTTCAAAAAACAGGGATTGCCAATATTCAATTCCCGTTGGCAATATGTGTTTACTTACTTGCTGATAAATATGTTCAGGATCACGTCTTACATCAAACCGTTCACGCCATTGGCTACGGAAAGTTTCTATCGCATTTGCATCTGTTGGGAATTCATGTGCAGGCAGTAAATTAATTTGATCAACTTCAGCTAATGTCCGTTGTGTATCGACATCAAAAGTACGCAGGCTATCTATTTCGTCATCGAAAAAATCAATACGATAAGGAAATTCACTTCCCATAGGAAATAAATCTAATAATGCACCACGCGTTGCGTATTCCCCATGTTCTAATACTTGTTCGACATGGCGATATCCCGCTTCATCTAATGTTTTACGTAAATTATCACGAGAAAGTATCTCTCCTTTTTGCATTACCAACGCATGACTTGCGAGATAATCCGTTGGGCAGACTTTCTGCATTAACGTATTGACAGGTAAGATTAAAATTCCCTTGAGAAGTGATGGAATACGGTATAGCGTAGAAAGGCGGTTTGAGATGATTTCTTGGTGAGGTGAAAAACTGTCGTATGGCAGCGTTTCCCAATCCGATAATGTCTCTACTGGATAATCACAAAACTGACGGATTTCATCTTGTAAACGCAATGCATTTTGCATATCACGAGTAACAAGAACGACTAATCCAGAGTGACGTTTGATGATCTCGGCACATTCTAGAGCACAAGCGGCACCAGTCAGTTGACCTAGCTGACGAGTATCCCCTTGTTTTATAGGAAGTTGATAACGATATTCTGAGGACATAAGCGTGTAATGTGAACTCTTTGTTGTAGTTAACTCCCAACACATCTTTAGCTTAATGGCTAAAGCTTAAACTGGCGGGCAGGTTAAGATAAAAGAAAAAACCACAGTTTGGGAATAGAGTGGTTCCATTCAGTAAGACTACCCTTTATTATCCCTGAACACTTCGCATTAGCAACAGGAACAGCACAGATTTCATGTACAATTCTGTCTCATTTTATATAGGGCTCCGTTATATGCGGGGTCGTGCGGTCGATAAATTCGGTCGCTTCGTCTCATGGCTATCCGCTTTAGGGATTATGTTAGGTGTCGCGGCACTGATTACAGTGACTTCTGTCATGAATGGCTTTGAACGTTCATTGCAAGAAAGCATTCTTGCTTATATTCCACAAGCCATCGTGACATCACCTAACGGGCAATTACCCCGAGATTCAAATATAGCTGAAAGATTACTGACGCGTGAAGGTATCATAAACGTTACCCCTTTAGTAGAAGGCGATGTTGTTTTGCAAAGTAAAGACAATATCAGCGTTGGTGTTATGTTGGGTATAGAAAAAGAGCAAGATGAACCTTTAACGAAACATATTCGTTATGGCGATTTTTCTATGCTGAAAGCGGGTGATTATGGTGTGATTTTAGGAAGTGGCCTTGCTAAACAGTTAAAAGCAAAAGAAGGCGATAACATCCGCCTTATTGTGCCAAGCGTAAGCCAATTAACGCCAATGGGAAGATTACCTAGCCAACGGTTATTTACCGTTAAAGGTATTTTCCAAAGTGGTGGCGATGCAGATGCCTCACAAATCTTAGTTAATCAGCAAGATGCGGCACGTTTAATGCGTTATCAGCCGGGTAATATTACAGGATGGCGTCTTTTCTTTACTGATCCTCTCAATATTGAAAAATACAGTGCACAATCTTTAGATAAAAATCTAAGTTGGAGAGATTGGCGCGAACGTAAAGGTGAATTTTTCCAAGCTGTAAAAATGGAAAAAAATATGATGGGATTATTATTAAGCTTAATTATAGCAGTGGCAGCTTTTAATATTATTACCTCACTTTCTTTGTTGGTCATGGAAAAACAAGGTGAAGTTGCTATTTTGCAAACTATGGGTTTAAAACGCTCTCAGATTATGTCCATTTTTATGCTACAAGGTGCAGGTGCAGGTATTTTAGGGGCGGTAGCTGGTGGTCTGTTAGGCGCATTACTCTCAAGCCAATTAAACGTTATTATGCCAGCGGTAGGACTTATCCCTCAAGGTGTGGAATTGCCCGCAACACTTGATTGGGGACGCGTCTTTATGATTGGTTTCTCCGCTATTATCATTTCCCTTTTATCCACTTTATACCCGTCTTGGCGGGCCGCGGCTATTCAGCCAGCAGAGGCGCTACGTTATGAGTAATTCTTCTTTGAATAAACAACCAATGGCATCAGAAAAACAAATGCACATTAATAAAGATGGTTTATTGGATTGCCACGCCCTATGTAAACAATACCAAGATGGTTCTATTTCCACACAAGTGCTGAAATCAGTCTCTTTTAAAATGGATAAGGGCGATTTTCTTGCCATCGTGGGGAGTTCTGGCTCAGGAAAAAGTACCTTATTACATTTACTGGGTGGATTAGATTCTCCAACATCAGGTGAAGTCTTTTTTAAAGGGCAATCACTTAATAAATTATCCTCTTCTGAAAAGGCTGATCTACGTAATAGCCAATTGGGTTTTATTTATCAATTTCATCATCTATTACCTGATTTCACCGCACTTGAAAATGTTGCTATGCCACTGATGATTGGCGGCACGAGCGCTTCAGTTGCAAAAGAAAAAGCGATGTCTTTACTTGAAGCTGTTGGGTTAAAAGATCGCGCTCATCACCGTCCTTCAGAGCTTTCTGGTGGTGAGAGACAACGCGTTGCGATTGCGAGAGCATTAGTGAACGATCCTGCATTAGTCCTTGCTGATGAACCAACGGGTAATCTTGACCAGAAAAATGCAGAAGGGATTTTTGAATTGTTGATTAAGTTAAACAAAGAAAAACAAACCGCTTTTCTGGTCGTAACGCATGATTTGTCACTGGCGGCTCGTTTTCAGCGCCAACTTGAAATGAAAGATGGTCAACTACAGTCACAAAACGCAATTTCAGGAGTGAAATAATGGCGCAATTGCCACTTGCATTAGTGACCGCATTACGTTTTTCAAGAGGGCGAAAACGTGCGGGAATGGTTTCTTTAATTTCAGTTATTTCAACACTGGGCATTATGCTGGGTGTTGCTGTCTTAATTATTGGCTTAAGTGCCATGAATGGCTTTGAGCGTGAATTAAAAAACCGTATTTTATCAGTTGTGCCTCACGGACAAATTTATTCAGTAGAACAGCCATTTGTACAATGGCAATCAGCATTACCTCGTATTGAAAATACCCAAGGTGTTGTCGCTGCTGCTCCTTATATTTTACTCACTGGATTGTTAGAAAAAGGAACAGAGTTAAAGGCAGTGCAAGTGATGGGGGTCTCACCTGAAAAACAAGGTGATATCAGCCTGTTGCCTCGATATGTACAAAACAATGCATGGCAAAATTTTAAGGCAGGTAAACAACAAATTATTATAGGACAAGGTGTTGCCAATGCGTTGAAAATAAAACAAGGTGATTGGCTGACGGTATTAATTCCTAATAATGATGATCCTACTAAGCTTTTACAGCCTAAACGTATTCGCTTACAAGTGAGTGGTATCTTTAAACTCAGTGGAATGCTTGATCACCAATTAGCGTTAATTCCTTTATCAGATGCTCAACAATATATGGATTATGGGCAAGGCATTACAGGGATTGAAGTGAAAACAGTAGATCCTTTTTTCGCGAATGAAATTATTCATAATGCGGGTTTAAACAGTAAAGAATATGTTTATGCGAAAAGCTGGATAAGTGACTATGGCTATATGTATAGCGATATTCAGATGATCCGTAGCATTATGTATTTATCGATGATCTTAGTGATTGGTGTTGCTTGTTTTAATATTGTCTCAACGCTGATTATGGCGGTAAGAGATAAAAGTAGTGATATTGCTATTTTACGAACGTTAGGTGCACGAGATAGCCATATTCGTAATATCTTTTTATGGTACGGTTTATTATCAGGCATGATTGGTTGTGTCGCTGGTGTGATATTTGGTGTATTGGTTGCTTATAATTTAACGCCATTAGTGTCTGTTATTGAATCATTAACGGGACACAGTGTGTTGTCAGGCGATGTTTATTTCGTCGACTTTCTACCTTCAGAAGTTCATTTAATTGACGTTTTCTCTGTATTTATTACCACTGTGATCTTAAGCCTGATTGCAAGTTGGTATCCTGCACGTCGAGCCACTAAACTAGATCCTGCAAGAATTTTAAGTGGACAATAAGTTTATTGACATACAAAGAAGAAAAAACGCTTAAACTAGTGAAGATAAGAAACGCGATATTTAAATTTGAAAACCAAGGATTGTAATGATGAAACTTAAACTTCGTCATCGTCGGCTTAGGAAGTTTCGTAAGATCAAAAATTTACGTAGGCAGCATTCACGTTGTCGTTATTTTCATCTCACCCATAAAACGGAACATGAAATGAATTTACCCAAAGTTGTCGTATTAACAGGGGCTGGCATTTCTGCTGAATCAGGAATTAAAACATTCCGATCAGAAGATGGATTGTGGGAAGAACATCGCGTTGAAGATGTTGCAACACCTGAAGGTTATCAACGCAATCCCCAATTGGTTCAGCAGTTTTACAATGAACGTCGCCGCCAATTGCAACAACCTTCTATTCAACCTAATGAAGCGCATTATGCATTAGCTAAACTAGAGCAACGTTTAGGTAAAGACAATTTTTTACTCGTTACGCAAAATATTGATAATCTGCATGAAAAAGCAGGTAGTAAACATATTTTGCATATGCATGGTGAATTGCTAAAAGTGCGTTGCCCTCAATCTCGTCAAGTATTTGAGTGGAAAGGGGACTTAGAAACAACCGATCGTTGTCATTGCTGCCAATTCCCATCGCCACTACGCCCACATATTGTCTGGTTTGGTGAAATGCCAATTGGTATGGAAGAGATTTATCACGCTTTGGCTGAGGCTGATATTTTTATCTCTATCGGTACATCTGGAAATGTTTACCCAGCAGCTGGTTTTGTCCATGAAGCTCGATTAACAGGCGCTCATACTGTTGAGTTAAATCTTGAACCCAGTTTGGTTGAAAGCCAGTTTGAAGAGAAACATTATGGCCCTGCAAGTCAGGTAGTTGATGAATATGTTCATAAATTGTTTGAATTAATTAATGATCCTAAAGCTGATTTGACGCAATAATTATTTTATAGAGTTCCCTATTATTGTTCTTAGAGAGATCTTAGGGGGCAAAATGGATAAATTATTAGAACGTTTTTTTGAATATATTAATTTTGATACACAATCAAAACCATCTTCAAAAATGTCACCAAGCAGTGATGGACAATTAAAACTTGCCAAGGCATTGGCTCAAGAATTAAAAAAGCTGGGCTTTTCCGATGTAATGCTCAGTGACAAGGGATGTGTAATGGCAAGTTTACCATCCAATGTATCTTGGCCAGTGCCAGTTATTGGCTTTATTTCGCATCTTGATACATCTCCTGACTTTTCAGGAAAACATGTAAAACCACAAGTGCTTGAAGATTATCGTGGTGGTGATATTGCTTTAGGTATTGGTGATGAAGTGTTATCGCCAGTTATGTTCCCAATCTTACATTCAATGATTGGTAAGACATTAATTACTACTGATGGCAAAACATTACTGGGTGCGGACGACAAAGCAGGTATTGCTGAAATTATTACTGCGATGGTGCGCTTAAAAGAAACGAATCGACCTCATGGGGATATTCGCATTGCTTTCACTCCTGATGAAGAAATCGGGCGTGGCGCGCATTATGTAGACTTAAAAGCATTCGGTGCAAGCTGGGCTTATACCGTTGATGGTGGTGGTGTTGGCGAACTGGAATATGAAAACTTCAATGCCGCATCCGTGAATATCAAAATTGTAGGTAACAATGTTCACCCAGGCAGTGCAAAAGGGGTGATGGTTAATGCATTAGGATTAGCAACACGTATTCATCAAGAATTACCTGTTGACGAAACACCAGAAAATACCGATGGTTATGAAGGTTTTTACCATCTGCAAAGTATCAAAGGCTCGGTAGAAAGAGCGGAAATGCATTATATTATCCGTGATTTTAATCGTAACTTATTTGAAAAACGCAAACAGAATATGATTGCGATTGCAGAGAGAGTGGGTAAAGGCCTGCATCCTGATTGTTATATTGAGCTAACGATTGATGATAGCTATTACAATATGCATGATAAAGTTGTTCAATTCCCTCACATCATTGAAATAGCCAAACAAGCCATGATTGATTGTGATATTGAGCCAAATATCAAGCCTATTCGTGGTGGTACAGACGGTGCTCAACTTTCTTACCGTGGATTACCTTGCCCTAATATTTTCACAGGCGGTTATAATTTCCATGGTAAGCATGAATTTATCTCTTTAGAAGGCATGGAAGCGGCGGTGAGTGTCATTATGCGCATTGCTGAAATAACGGCTGAAAGAGAAAAGGCTAAAGTAGTTAGCTAATCGCTTATTGAGCTTCGAAATGAAAAATAATAGCCGAAATCTCGGCTATTATTTTTTTAGTAAAAAGAATATATTAAGTTTATTTACGTTTTTCGTAATCTTGTTCAACAGAAGATTTCCAATCTTGATTTAACTCTTTTCCTTCAATTTTAGATTGAACGGCTTTATTAACAGACTCATAGGCATTTTCATAGCCTTTAGCATCTTGGATATATTGAGTTGAGTTGGATGATTTAATGCCAATACTTTCAGCCGCACTTATTGCATCAATGTTGGCACCTAAAAAGATAAATTCCCAACCTTTCTCTTTTTCTGCTGAATTAATTAATGATTTTACTTTTTCTAGCGAATATTCACGGCTATTATTTTCTTCGCCATCGGTGATGATCACCATCATGACATTCTTATAGGGTGAATTTGGTTTATTTCCTTCAGTGATCGCATTTCCCACAGCATCTAACAGTGCGGTATTACCCGATGCAAAATAATCGTTAGTCGTTAAATTCTCTATCTTATTAATATCAATACGGTTATGTAACTTTTTAGCCTGACTATCAAATAAAATAGTGGTGATATAGACTTTTTCAGGGCGATTTTTATTTTCTGCTAAAATAGTATTAAATCCACCAATAGTATCTTTTTCATACCCTTGCATTGAGCCACTTTTATCTAACACAAAAATGATATCCGTTTGTGCTGGTGGTGCCTTCATATTTGCTGTTTCTACTGTTTTTGCAAATACCACGGTCGGTAAAATAAAAGCAGCGATTAAAACAATAAATTTTTTCATAGACGACTCCATTGTCGAAAAAAGAAGTAAAAATCTAATTTTATCTTAGGGGCAATTGATCAAATAAAATAGGAGAAACGGCTGAAAAATAAACGAGATATTAATGAAAAAATTTACTTAATTAAAAATAGAGTGATTTTATAATAATGGGCTAACATATTGTTTATTATTAAGCTTTTAATATAGGCTTAATATTAATAACTCTTTGATAAATTGAGTTTCCTGAATTTCCCTTATAATTAAAGAGAAATAAATATAATATAAGGATATTGAATGGAAACCATAACAGGAAAATTATTAAAACCTGTAATAGAAGAGCAACTAAGCTCTCATAAAAAGAAAGTGATTAAAAAATCTGAGCAACAATCATTTATTATTATTTTTAGTTATTTTCTAATCACTTATTTAATCTCATTTTCTCTTTATGTGACAAATAGCAAACATACATTATTACTTTTTTTCTTACAAAGTACATTTTTTGTTGTGATTCCTTTTTTCTTTCGTAATACAAGAGTACTTTTAAAAGAGTCGATAATTTATTTAATTCGTTAGATTTTAAAATAAGACTTATTTTAATATTTCTAGTAATAAAAAAGCCCTGCAATAATATGTCAGGGCTTTATAAATTATCATTGATAATTAATCTTCAAAATACCAATAACCTTGGTTTACCAAGTGTGTTAATAAACGTACAAATTTGGGATCGGTTAATGCATCACCTAAGTGTTGTTTATCAATATAATCATATTGACAAAGCGCATCAGCAGCTTCGATATAATCAGTATCTATCAACTCGCCATTAACAAAACAGCTATCACCAACACGTAGCGCACGAAGACCATTTAAGCGGTGAAGTTGTTCACCTTGTTGCAGCAAATCATGAATTTCTGCGTTTTCGTATAAAGGTTCTGGCACTGCAAGATCAAGCTCATGACGAGATTGAGAAATAAACTCACCAAACCAATGACGGAATACTTCTGGTTGAGCAAGTAGATCTTCCATCATGTCATGAAGTTTATTTAACTCTTGATGTTGCACTAATGCTGGGTTTTCACGCGGAGTTAGATCAGGATCGCTATAACGATAGCTGCCTAAATCATTTGCTAACACATAGTCAGCGAAACCACTGAAAAGTTCACGAGCATTAGGTGATCTGAAACCAACAGAGTAGTTTAGCGATTCTTCAATCGCATATCCTTCATGTGGGAATCCAGGTGGGATATAAAGAATATCACCCGGTTCTAATTCTTCATCAATAATTGCTTCAAAAGGATCAATTTGAAGCAGATCAGGGTGAGGGCAGTGTTGTTTCATTGGGATTTTTTCACCCACACGCCAACGACGACGACCTTGTCCCTGAATAATAAAGACATCATATTGATCAAGATGTGGGCCTACACCACCACCGGGAACAGAATAAGAGATCATTAAATCATCAATGCGCCAATCGGGTAACACACGAAATGGCTTCATTAATGCCGCACTAGGAAAATGCCAGTGATCGACGGCTTGTACAAGTAAAGACCAATCTTTATCACCAAGTCCTTCAAAGTGCTCGAAAGGCCCGTGTTTGACTCCCCATTGTCCGTCTTGACAGCTAACAAGACGGCTATCTACTTCATCTTCCATTGCAAGACCAGCAAGTTCGTCAGGAGATAAAGGATCAACAAAACGAGAGAAGCCGTTTTTAATTAATAAAGGGCGTTTTTGCCAATGGCTTTCGAGGAATGATTGCCAATCTAAATTAAGTTTATAGTCCATTGTGTATATCCTGAATTCGGGAAGCCTGAAGCCATAGTATAATGAATTCTAATTTCCTGCTAAACATTCCTTTGAGCAATGTGAGTAATAGCGAGTAACTCGATAACAACTGAACGGATATCATACATAACGCCGTATATTTGGCGATAACTTTAAAAAGAGAGGTTTTTTTATAAATAAGGGTTATTCGCGTTCTGTAGTGAGTTGTTGCTCAGCAAATGTCACAGTGATACGAGCGCCTCCTAACGGGCTATCAGTAATAGTAATTTCACCACTGTATTGTTCAATAATATCTACCGCGATAGATAATCCTAAGCCTTGCCCAGGACGCAGAGTATCTGCTCTTGTTCCTCGTTGGAAAATGGCCTCTCTTTTTTCAGGGCTGACGCCTGGGCCGTCATCATCAACAATAATCATTACACTACTTTCATTATTGCTAACATTGATTTCAACAAATTCTAAGCAGTATTTACAGGCGTTATCAAGAATATTACCCATCACTTCCATAAAATCATTTTTCTCACCTAACCACATGATTTCAGGTGAAACATTGAGTGTTAAATCAACCCCTTTTGACTGATAAACTTTACTCAATGCACTGCAAAGATTATCTAGCAATCCTGACAGTGAATGAAGTTTTCGCGTGGTAATATCGTGATCACCGTGGATGGATGCTCGATGCAGATAATAACCGACTTGTTGCGAAATTCGTTCTATTTGATCGAGCATGATAGGTTCAGCTTGCTCTATCGTCATCTGTTTGCCCGAACGTAAAGAGCGTAATGTTGATTGCAACACGGCAAGTGGTGTTTTTAGGCTGTGGGTAAGATCAGATAAACTTGTGCGATATTTACTATAACGACTGCGTTCATTACGCAATAACACATTTAAATTTCGGACTAAGCCTTTTAGCTCGGTTGGCGGGTTTTCATCCAAATCATTGCGAGTCCCTTTTTCTAATGCACTAATTTGTTCAATAACTTGTTTTATCGGTCTTAAACTCCAATGTGCAGCTAACCAAATTAAGGGTATAACCAAAAATAGATTTGCAAGAATGATATATAAGAACCAATCCCAAACTTGACTGACTTTTTGCATACGCTGAGGAATAGGATCGATAACCGCGATCGCCATATAAGGCATATTGTCAGCCGCAGGATAATGATTAATCACAACTGAGTGAGTCAAAAACTCATTACTAGAGTATTCCTCAAGACGTTTGAGATAAACACGATATTGCGGTAACTGCTTTAACATTAACCGTGTTGTTTTGATATCAACTGAGATCTCAAATAAGCCTTCTTCATGACGCCATTTATGTTTAATGCTATCGGGAATGGCTTTGGGGAGATCGGGAGGCATCCACAATACACCGCCTTTATCATCAAAAATGATCACCAGCGAGGTATTGTTGTTATTGAGATTAGTTGGAAATTCAATGTTCAGCTTTCCCTTATTCCACTGCGCTAAGCTGTAATAAAGATTGCTTTGGCTACGCATTAGCATAAATGTGGTTTTATCTATACTCACAATCGAACCAACAATTGCCACTAACCCATATGAGAGTGTGAGTGCCAAAATAATGGCACTGGTAGCAAGTAAAAAGCGTGTTCGTAATGAGAATGGGGAGCGCTGTTTTTTTTGCATATTAAGGTTTCATATCGAAACGATAGCCTTGTCCACGTACGGTAACCACCACATCATCAGGATATTTTTCTAAGATTTTTTTACGTAGTCGTCCCATAAGTACATCAATAGTATGGCTTTCTTTGAGTTCAGCATCAGGATATAGCTGGCGCATTAATGCATCTTTGCTAACGACTTTGTTTTGATTGCGCATTAATGTTTCTAAAATCGTATATTCAAATGCAGTTAACTTAATTTGTTCTCCTGAAATCATGAACTCTTTACGTGACAAATCCAACTCAAAAGGTTCAATGACGAGTGTTTGTGACGCAATTCCCATGTTTCTTCGCATTAATGCCTGAATACGTGCGACAATTTCCTCAAAATGAAAGGGTTTTGTCACATAATCATCAGCGCCCGCATTTAACGCTGAAACTTTTTCTTGCCAACTTTCGCGCGCAGTTAATACCATTATTGGCAGGGTAATATTATTCTCCCGCCATCTGCGAATAAGGCTAATGCCATCTTCATCTGGCAATCCTAAGTCCACAATGGCAACATCAGGTGTACCTTCTGCAATAAAATTATCTGCTTCTTTGGCATCTTCTGCGGCATCAACCTGATGTCCTGCGTCACGAAATTGCACAGATAAGTGATGGCGAAGTAAAATATTATCTTCAATAATTAAGATCCGCATATTCCACCTTGAGTACAATCAGCAAAAATTCACTGTTGTAAAATAAATATAGGAAATGAATGTCATCCTATAAGATAAAAAATATATTGTTATCATAGTCAATCTATCACTTAAAAAATACCGTAGCGGGTAAAGTGTTTAAGTTACAGAGAGTTTTCTAATTTTTTGATATAAAAAAAGGCAGAGATTATCTGCCTTTTTAGAAAGATAAATTAGTTTAATTTATCAACAAGTTGAGTGGCAAAACCAATATAGCTTTCAGGTTTCATTGCTTTTAAGCGCGTTTTTTCATCTTCTGGTAGTTCTAAACCATCAATGAAAACTGCCATATCTTGTTCAGTGATTCGTTTGCCGCGAGTAAGCTCTTTTAGCTTTTCGTAAGGTTTTTCAATGCCATAACGACGCATTACAGTCTGAATTGGCTCGGCTAATACTTCCCAGTTACAGTCTAATTCTTCACGAAGATGGTTTTCATTCACTTCAAGTTTATTAAGACCTTTCATGGTTGATTGATAAGCAATCAGCGCATAACCCATCCCAACACCTAAATTACGCAGTACCGTTGAGTCTGTTAAGTCACGTTGCCAACGTGAAACGGGTAGCTTGCTAGAAAGGTGTCCCATTACTGCATTTGCTAACCCTAAGTTGCCTTCAGAGTTTTCAAAGTCAATTGGATTCACTTTATGAGGCATGGTTGATGAACCAATTTCACCTGCAATTGTTTTTTGCTTGAAGTGGTTCAGTGCTACGTAACCCCAAATATCGCGGTCGAAATCGATCAAGATAGTGTTGAAGCGACTAATGCAATCAAAAAGCTCCGCAATATAATCGTGTGGTTCAATTTGAGTTGTGTATGGGTTCCATGTAATACCCAATGAAGTTACAAATTCTTCACTAAATTGATGCCAGTTTACTTCAGGATATGCAGCTAAGTGTGCATTGTAGTTACCTACTGCACCATTGATTTTACCTAAGATCTCAACTTGTGTTAGTTGACGATATTGGCGCTCCATACGGTAGGCAACGTTAGCAAACTCTTTGCCAATTGTAGATGGTGTTGCTGGTTGACCATGTGTGCGAGAAAGTAATGGCAAATCACGGTATTCTTGAGCCATTTTGCTAATGGTATCAATAATTTCACGCCATGCAGGCAGTAAGATCTCTTGGCGTGCTGTTTCCAGCATAATGGCATGAGACAGGTTATTAATGTCTTCAGAAGTACAAGCGAAGTGAATAAATTCAGAAACCTGATGTAAAGCAGGGATAGTCGCCACTTTTTCTTTTAAGAAATATTCTACGGCTTTTACATCATGGTTAGTGGTACGTTCGATAGTTTTAATACGTGCTGCATCTTCTTCATTGAAGTTAGCAACAATCGCATCAAGGTAATCGTTTGCGTTTTTTTCAAAGGCTGGAACTTCTTTAATGTCGGCGCAAGATGCCAGCTTTTGTAGCCAGCGAACTTCTACCTGTACACGGAATTTCAGAAGACCGAATTCACTAAAAATAGAACGTAACGACGAGGTTTTACTTCCGTAACGACCGTCAATCGGTGAAATCGCTGTCAGCGAAGATAATTCCATTGTTGGCAACTCCCAGGTTGAATTTAAAGTATTAACATTGAGCGAGAAAATCATCAGCTTGTCGTAGGATAGCCTTTTGATGCAGTAAAAAATCAAAACGACGACCACCGACTTGACGCCAGAGCACAGCACTTCGAATGCCAGTCAGTAATAACGCTCTAACTTTAGCTTGAATAATAGGGGTATTTAATAGATCAATCGAGCCATGAACCTGAATGCGAGGGCCAACAGGGCTAACTGCATCAACATAAACGCCAGCAAGGGCATTAAATACACCTTCGGACATGGGTTCAAAATAACTTTTTTGACGCTCTAATTGAGAAATTTTTTGCGATAAATGTGAGCTGTAATTATCATTTCTGCTGATAATACGCTCTAGGTTGATTAAACCTTGTTGGTAAGTCATTAACTCAAGCGTTAACTTTTCTCTTCTTACCGCTTGATGAATGGCTTTCAATGTTTGAAAGCCTAATTTTAGGTGACTGATTTGATTACCATAAACATCAAGTGTTGAAGTCGGATTGAGGTTAAAAACACTGTTAACCATCACTTCAACATCATTCTCGTTCGCATTGCCTTGGTAAGCAACTTGTTGAACAAGACGACTTGCTTGGCAGATGCCTGCCAATGCAAGTGTTATATCACGAAAATCTTTAGCCACGTCTACTCCTGAATACGGGTTTCAATAATACCGCCACCTAAACAGACTTCGTCTTGATAAAAGACGGCTGATTGTCCCGGGGTAACTGCTGCAACAGGATAATCAAAGCGGACTTCAATTTTGTCTTCACCTAATGGTGTTACTGTACACGCAATATCAGGTTGGCGATATCGTGTTTTAACAGTACAGCGGAAAGCCTCAGTAATAGGTTCCCTTGATACCCAATGTAATTGTTGAGCAATCAAACCTACAGACATCAATCTTGGGTGTTCATGACCTTGAGCAACGATAAGAATATTGTTTTCAACATCTTTATCAACAACATACCAAGGGGCATCGCCACCGTCTTTCGTTCCACCAATACCTAACCCTTTACGTTGACCTAATGTGTGATACATCAACCCTTGGTGTTCACCAATGGTTTCTCCATCAACCGTGATGATAGGACCAGGTTTAGCAGGTAAATAACGCGATAAGAAATCGGTAAATTTACGTTCACCAATAAAACAAATACCAGTTGAGTCTTTTTTCTTTGCTGTCGCTAAATCAAGTTTTTCAGCAATTTTTCTCACTTCAGGTTTTTCCATTTCACCCACAGGGAAAAGGCTTTGTGCAATTTGCTCGTGACTTAACGTATATAAAAAGTAGCTTTGGTCTTTGTTGTTATCAACACCGCGAAGCAATTGGCTTTTGCCATCAACATCACGACGACGAACATAGTGACCTGTTGCGATATAGTCAGCACCCAAATCTTCCGCTGCATATTCTAAAAATGCTTTAAATTTTATTTCTTTATTGCAAAGAATATCGGGGTTAGGGGTACGACCTGCTTTATATTCAGATAAAAAATGTTCGAAAACATTATCCCAATATTCAGCAGCAAAATTGATGGTATAAAGCTCAATGCCAAGTTTATCGCACACAGCTTGCGCATCGGCAAGATCGGTAGATGCTGAGCAATATTCTGTATCGTCGTCTTCTTCCCAGTTCTTCATAAACAGACCAACGACCTGATATCCCTGTTCCTTAAGAAGATAGGCTGAGACGGATGAATCTACGCCACCGGACATTCCTACGATGACTTTTTTTTGGCTGTTATCTGACATGACTGGATCTCACTGCGGAAAAATAAGCGCCATACTTTACCATATCACTGACACAGGTGCATCATGTCTTACTCTGTTTTTGATGCTTTGTTTTTTCTTTAATATTATTTAATTAAAAGGAACACCAAAACTGCTTAATAGAGATAGGGGATAACGTTCACCTTGTTGATAACATAGCAGGCTTTCTCTGACTAAAGGTGAACGTAATTGTTGGCTATGAATAATTTCATCGGCACTGACCCAGTGACAACAATCAATATCACTATCATGAGGATGAGTTTCATATTGCTCTTGCGCTTCAATAAGAAAAAGAAAACGTAGAAAAGGTGTTTTATCAGGCGCAATCCATTGGTGTAATTTTAGAAAATGTTGAACAGGAAGTGTTAACCCTGTTTCTTCCCATAATTCACGTTGAACCGCCTGAATAAGTGTTTCATTGGCTTCAAGGTGTCCAGCGGGTTGATTCCACGTCGCTTTTCCATTGACCATTTCTTCAACAACGAGAAACTTATTTTTTGCATGAACGATACATGCGACAGTCACATTAGGTTTAAACAAAATCAATCTCCTTCCATTCACCGGGTAATAAATTATCCAATGTAATATTTCCCATACTAAAGCGGATCAAACGCAATGTTGGATAACCGATATGCGCCGTCATTCGTCTCACTTGACGGTTTTTACCTTCAAATAACGTTATTTTTAACCAAGTTGTCGGGATAGTTTGACGTTCTCTAATAGGCGGATTTCTCTCCCATAGCCATTCGGGTTGTTCAACTATTTCGACTTGTGCAGGTAATGTTTTGCCATCTTTAAGCTCTAATCCATTTCTAAATTGTTGTAATGAGGCAGCACTTGGAATGCCTTCAACCTGAGCATAGTAGATTTTTCCTGTTTTTTTACCCGGTTGTGTTAATTGTGCTTGTAGCTTCCCATCATTTGTTAAGACTAAAAGTCCTTCACTATCTCTATCTAAACGTCCTGCCGCATAAATATCACGAATAGGAATAAAATCTTTTAGTGTTTTTCTGCCATTTTCGTCTGTAAATTGCACAAGAACATCGAAGGGCTTGTTGAAGATAACGACTTTACGCTCACCTCTTGGGCGCACTGGCTTTCTTTGTGCGAGTGGCGTGTGATGTTTTCTCGATTTAGCGCTATTTTTAAGTTGATTTGCCATAGTTAATTTTTGTAAAAAATGGGAGATTGATTATACCTTAAAAGAGAAGCGATTGGCGTTAGCTGAATAATCAAGTAGTATTGACAGGTCTCTTACAAAAAATTAACAAAGCGTGCGCTTACATGAAAGGAGAGGTAAATGGAAAGCAAAGTAGTTGTTCCGGCTAATGGCGCTAAAATTACACTAGATGCTAAAGGTAAGCTTGTTGTTCCAAATAATCCGGTTATCCCTTATATCGAAGGGGATGGTATCGGTATCGATGTTACGCCAGCAATGTTAAAAGTTGTTGATGCAGCAGTTGAGAAAGCTTACGGCAAAGAACGTAAGATTGAGTGGATGGAAGTTTACACCGGTGAAAAATCAACGCAGGTATATGGTAAAGATGTTTGGTTACCAGAAGAAACCTTAGATCTTATCCGTGAATATCGAGTTTCTATTAAAGGTCCTCTTACTACGCCAGTTGGCGGTGGTATCCGTTCATTAAATGTTGCATTACGCCAACAACTTGACCTCTATATTTGCCTACGCCCAGTACGTTATTACAAAGGCACTCCAAGCCCTGTTAAACAGCCAGAACTAACCGATATGGTTATCTTCCGTGAAAACTCAGAAGATATTTATGCTGGTATTGAGTGGAAAGCGGGCTCAGCAGAAGCAGATAAAGTGATTAAATTCCTGCAAACTGAAATGGGTGTTACTAAAATCCGCTTCCCACAAGATTGCGGTATTGGTATTAAGCCTTGTTCAGAAGAAGGTACTAAGCGTTTAGTTCGTGCCGCAATTGAATATGCTATTGATAATGATCGCGATTCAGTCACATTGGTACACAAAGGTAATATTATGAAATTTACCGAAGGTGCCTTTAAAGACTGGGGTTATGAGTTAGCTCGCGAGGAGTTCGGTGGTGAATTATTAGATGGCGGTCCTTGGGTCAAAATCAAGAATCCAAAATCAGGTAAAGAGATTATCGTTAAAGACGTTATCGCTGACGCATTTTTACAACA
The DNA here is from genome assembly GCF_040139785.1 of Proteus genomosp. 6. NCBI lineage: Bacteria > Pseudomonadati > Pseudomonadota > Gammaproteobacteria > Enterobacterales > Morganellaceae > Proteus > Proteus genomosp. 6. Next base: position 113,973 of record NZ_JBEEVJ010000012.1, read on the forward strand.
AATTCTGTTACGCCCAGCAGAGTATGATGTTATCGCATGTATGAACCTAAATGGCGACTATATTTCTGATGCATTAGCAGCTCAAGTAGGTGGTATTGGTATCGCACCAGGTGCAAATATTGGTGATGAGTGTGCATTGTTTGAAGCAACACACGGCACAGCACCAAAATATGCAGGCCAAGACAAAGTTAACCCAGGTTCGATCATTCTTTCCGCAGAAATGATGCTACGCCACATGGGTTGGACAGAAGCCGCTGACTTAATCATTAAAGGTATGGAAGGCGCGATTGCCGCTAAGACCGTAACTTATGATTTTGAACGTCAGTTAGAAGGCGCTAAACTGCTGAAATGTAGCGAGTTTGGTGACGCGATTATCAAACACATGTAATTGTTGATTTGATAAATAGTTAACGGGAGCTTATTAGTTCCCGTTTTTTATTGTCAATCTTGAAACGGTTATCAAAAAGTTATCAAAACGAATTATCAAAACGAATTATCAAAACGAATTATCAAAACTACCTGAAATTTGAGCAATTAAATCACGATTTTTATCCAATCTTTCCCTCGATCATCATGGTATTTATCTGTTTGAATTTGGTTCTTATGACCGAGTAAATCTTTAGTGTTTATACCTTGTGCTCTATATAACCTTTCAGATAAAGAACGCTGTTCATGAAATGTTGCAGGTGTTCCTTCTCCCCAATCAATATCCGTTTTATTTCTCGCTTTTTTAAAGTTAGTCGTTAGCGTATTTGCAGTAACTTGTTCGCCACGTTTAGATTGTGAAGTGGTATGAAAATAATGAATAAGATAAGGGCTAATAACGCGATCACGACAACGAGCAACGACATCACGTAATGACATATTTAATTGTTCAGAACGTAGTGATAATGGAATAGCTAATTTAGCACCCGTTTTTTCTTGAGTAATATGCAAATGGTCATCCCAAATATCACTAAACTTCATTGCCGAAATATCACCTAATCGTTGGCCTGTAATAAGTGCAAGCAACATGGCATTTCCGACATAACGATGTTGTTTATCAGCAATCTCAAATATCTTTTTCCATTCATCAAAATTAAGGCGTTGGCGAGTTACTTTTCGTTTTGGCTGTTTAGTGGCAAGGGCAGGGTTGTAACCAGGAGGAACTTCACCGGCATGTTGTGCTTCTTTAAACACATCAATTAAAACAGAGCGAATAACTTGAGCCATTCTGTGTTGGCCATTAGATTTATACTCATCAAGAATTTCAGCAATATCTCTGGCATCAACAGCGGGTAATGGTTTCATGGATAAGGCTTGCCTCATTAAATCTACCGGCTTCCTTTTTTGTTTATAAGTATTCGGCTTTATATCACCTTCCTTTAAACGCTCTTCTTGAATAATCCAGTATTTATCCAACCAAGTATTAACCGTAATTTCTTTACCTTTTATTTTTGCCACCCGATCACCAATAGCCATAACTTGTCGGCTACGTTGTTCCGCTAATCTTGTGTTAGCTTCAATAGCAATTGCTTTGGCCTCGGCTTCATTGTCACCGAGGGCATGATATTTACCTGTTACAGGATGGCGGTAACGCCAATAAACCTTGTTAGCTTTACGACTAAATAAAGGGTAAAGATTAGGGATATTGACGTTATTTTTACGAGGTCTGGCAGCCATCTTTGAGGATCCTTTGTAAAATAGGGTTATCGTTATTATTGATAACCGGTGATGTCAAATTACCGACAAGGTCGGCATCTTCTCTCACGCGCCAAATGCCACCTTCTTTCCTTGCTGGTGGATAGAACAGGCCACCACGAGCATATCGTTGTAGCGTTCCTAACTTTGGTGGGCGACTTTTATATCTTTCTTGTGCCCACTCCTCTAAAGTCAACATTTGCATATTTTTCTCTCCACACTGTCCGTACACAGTTTAAATAGATATTAGTTAGTGCTGCTGGTGATTATTTATTTCATTCCTACGATATAACGTTTAATTTCATTTCCAATCCATTCGCCAACTTGGACACTAACGCCATTACCGATTTGTCTATATGCATCAGTTTGGCTCACTGGAAATTGAAACCAATCAGGAACTCCTTGTAATCGAGCATATTCGCGTACAGTGTATGGGCGAACACCCATATGAAAGTTTTTATCTGTAACCAACCTAGTGCTTTTATCTTTCGCATAGTGGGCAACACACGTTGGCGCAATATCACCGTTTAGTGGATTACTAATAATGGGCTTATCGCGGTATGCACCATTCATTCTCGAATAAACAGAATTCGGTATAGTGATCTCTGGTTCTTTTTCCAGAATGTCAGCCAATTTAATTGGTTTATGGTTCTCTGGAGGTCGCGGTATGAAATTTCTTTTCGTACCGATAATTATTAAGCGGCTTCGCTTTTGTGGTAGCCAAGTTTCAGATTTAATTGGGCAGAAAACATTAGCATAGTAGTCAGGCATTTTCTGCATAGCTTCCATTACTACGGGGAAAGCTCTCATACCTGGCACATTTTCAACGACATAAAACTCAGGCCGAGCGATTGCAAGGTGGCGTAACGCATGTAGGAATAATTCATCACCAGTTCTCACACCATGTATATCGCCGATTGTGCTGTACCTAGTGCATGGATAAGTGAAAATCATTCCGTCACATGAATCTTGCTCTAAAACTAACTCTTTTGTGATATCGCACTCTTTAATATGATCACCTAAATTATGACGGTAGGTTTTGCAAGCTGATGCATCAATTTCAAAAGATTGGCCTATTTTCAGACCTGCCTGTAAAAGACCAATATCCATTAAGCCTGCGCCACTGAAATAAGAGTTAATGGTTATCATATTTATCCTTAACTAAATCACATTAATTAAATGGTGTGGATACATAAGCCCAATCGGAGCGAAGGGAATATCATCGTCAAAATCCATTGGTGGCTGATTACTTTGGGCTTGAGGTTGAGCTAGTGGCTGATTTTGCTGTGCCGACTGTGAACCTGCTGATTTACTAGCACCGCCTAACATCTGCATTGTGCCTCCAACCTTTACAACAATTTCTGTCGTATAGCGTTTAACACCGTTATCATCCCATTCGCGCGTTTGTAGTTGGCCCTCAATATAAATTTGAGAGCCTTTGCACAAATAGCCACTGGCGATATCTGCAAGTTTTCCAAACAAAACAACACGATGCCATTCTGTTTTTTCGCGGTTTTCACCCGTTTGTTTATCACGCCATTTTTCACTTGTGGCCACAGCTAAATTGGCAACAGCACCACCAGAGGGAAGATAACGAATTTCAGGATCACGACCTAAATTGCCGATAAGAATTACTTTGTTTACTGATCCGTTAGCCATTTTCAGTTCCCTTATAAAGTTCATTAAAACGGCGGAGGAATAAGGCTTTTGCTTGTGGTGGTGTTAGTGGGTTAACAACAAAATCACTTGCTGGAATACCTTCAAGCATTAACCAGTTACTACCTGTATCAATTTCTAAATCACGCTTTTCTGTGGCTAACATCATTAAGTCAGCAAAATGAACCGCATCAGATTTAGATTCAGGTAGCCCAAACTTTTTGCGGATCATCTTTTCTACACGTAATTCAATTAATTTATATTCAGGCAATAGCTTTTTAAGTGGTAATGGTAGGTCTTTGACATAGGCTTCGCTGGCATCATGAAGTAGGGCTTCTAAAGCATATTCAGGTGCAACTAAATAGCTGACATATACCGAGTGCTGAGCAACAGAATAGAAATTATCAATCTGCCCATTAAAACGACATTCATTAGCAAGGCCACTGGCAATATCTTGAATATCTATATCCTCGATCCGTACATCGAGATAATAGAAATGTTTATTTGTTGCTGTTGCAATATAAGACATTATTCTCTCCACACAATTTTTAGGTAATAAGAATTCCTCTCGAATTAATCGAGATTAAGTTTCCCTGGTGTTGATAATAAAAAATAAAATGGATTCACACTTCAAATATTGTGCCTGATTATTTTGCCACCTCAGGCGGTGGTGGTAATCTTGGAAGTTCCTACACAACCAAGAGAATATTAAGATGTTAGGTTTTAATAGAGCATTACAACTAAGAATTCTAGAAGTTGCAGTACAGGATTATCCCAATACAATTCAACCTGAAAATATACCGACAGATCTTTCTGACATTGATAATGATATTTTATTAAAAAATATTGCATATCTTAGTGAAGAGGAAATGATAATCGGCGGAGTAATTGATGTAATGGCTGGTGCATTTCCTGAACTTACATTAGTAAAAGCTACTAGACATGCTGTAAATTTACTTACAGAGGAAGGTAGTATATCCACCTCTCTCAAAGTGATTACTGTCAGACTGCATGATGAAACATTAAATGAAATTCGTGATTTCATTACTTTAAACGTTCCTGACCCAGAAGAAAGGAAAGGGTATTTGCAGCGCTTAAAAGAGCTTCCCGCTGACGCCACAAAACACATCGTGCTTCAACTATTGGGTAAGGGGTTGAATCAGATACCGGACGCAGTTCAGTGGCTACAAACAGTGCTCCGTTCTTAACAAATTCAGATTCTTCACTATGTTTTACAAACTTAAGCCAACCGACGGTTTTATGTAGTTCTAACCAAAAATCTTCATAAATATTGTCGGTTGACAGAGTTAGCGCGTTCTTATGAAAGACTAAGGCATAGATCCTGATATTTTGTTTTTCATTAGTAGTATTACTCACGCCAATTTCCCTCCACACAATTGTTTCTCTTCACACGTTCTCTTCACACATAAAAATCATTTACGTTCACCAAAACTCGAAATTAAAACTCAGTTTGCTATATGTTTAAAATATAGCAATGAGTATTAATAATAGCAAATGCTATTTTATCTTGTTGGTTATGTATTTACTTATTGCATTGATTTTAAATGGAATATAAGTATAAAAAAATAAAAAATACTCTAAGGTATTATTTTTTGATTGAGGTAATATCGCTTGATTTCGATAAAGAATATTTGCATTATAGTTAACCACTGTATATATAAACAGTGGTGATGGTATCTTAAAGGATCATGGAATGGTGGAAATTTTAGAAAGGGTAGGAGTAGGTTCGTATAGGAAGATAGTCATTAGTAGAGCAAAATGTGAGGACTATCTTCTAAAATCGCGAACAAGAAAAACAACAACCCCAAGTAAAACACTAGATGAAATATCAATTAAAGGGACTCGTGAATCATCAACAGCAAGGAAACCTTGAGTACCACCTTCAAGGAATTTATAAACAGAAAAAGAGTTACCAATTTGAGCGATAACTAGATCATCAGTGCCTGGTTGCAGATGAGTATCAACTATAGCAATACTGCCAGCAGGGGCTTCTGAACACCCACTATTTTTCTTAAGTATATAAGCTTTATATGTTTTTAGAGGTTTTCCTACAGGTGATAAGATTGCATCTCCTGTATAACCATTCTCATCCCATACAGGTATTTCTAGCGATCTATCAGCCCTAAACTGAGGTGTCGAGTTTGGGGATTCCATATCACCCACACCATTAGCCAGCCAGTCAATATTGACAGCTAATGCATTAGCAATATCCACTAATTTAGAAGAACCTTTCGCATTGCCATTAACCAATCTCCAAATCGTTGGTTGTGCAACACCAGACGCTTCTGCTAAAGCAGCTTGCGTCATATTTCCTCTTGTTTTCATCGCTAATTTCAAGCGTTCTGCAATTGTCGTTTTCATGTCTCGGAATTTATAAGTTTGAGTATTGAAAATCAAATCGCAATCGCTATTGAATGTTTTAATACTCATTGCTATTATTTATCCATCTTTTATACGTTTGAGGTTATTTATGAAAAACAAGGCTATTGAAAAAGCGATAAGCATTGTTGGAAGTCAACAAAAGCTAGCTGCTTTATGTGGAGTGTCTCAACCAACAGTATGGCGTTGGCTTCATGGTGGTGGAATGGATTCTAAATATGTCGTGAAAATTGTAAAAGCGACAAGTCACCAAGTTCGTGCACAAGACATTTCTCCTGAATTAGGTGAGTTACTAGCTCAATAGCTATAACCACAAAATAACAAAACCGTTTAAAGCAGTTAACTACAAGAATTTATCAATGGTGGTAGGAAATGAGTAACCAATCAATAAAACAGGTAGTGAAAGAAATGTGTGAGGCAACAGCTGGTGGGCGTGAGGCAATGGCTGGAGCACTCGGTCTGTCTTTAACGTCATTCAATAACAAGCTTTATGAGAAAAACGGTTGTCGCTCATTTGATTTAAACGAGTTGTTAGCGATGCAAGATATTTCTAAGACCGTTTTATTTGCTGAATTTGTCGCTCGTGAATCAAATCGTTTACTCGTTGACAGAATTAGTCCTGCGGAACTGGACGAAACGGAATTGTTTGTACTGCGTAGTGGTGTTGACGAAATGCAGGGGCGTTTAGCGTTATTGATGAAAGATAGCTTAGCTGATGGCGTTATTGATGGTGATGAAGAGCAAAAAATAAAAATGATGTTGGATGGATTAATTTCACAGATCCGCACATTTATGAATGCGTTTGTTTCGTTGCATCAAAAGAGAAATTAAAGATGGCTATATCCAGAAAGGGTGAAGCCAAAGGTGTACGGCCTCTGGCTTCGGTTTGCAAATTTCAATTGTGTGAAGAGAAATTAGCATGAGTAGATTAGCGCATTTAATACCTAAAAAGCAATTCCGTTGTTTACCTGTCTCGGGTAGTCAGTCATTTCGCTATGTGGAAATCATAGCCTCTGACGAACAACCAAACAACTACCAACAAAAAACAGATTTGGTAGATAGACAGTCGCTTAAAAAGGCATGGGCTGATTTTTATTTTTCAAGTGGAGAGCGGGGCAATGAGCAATGAGAACCCAAACCAACTTGATCGCTACTACAAAAATCACAGGGGTATCGTTGTTCATGTTGTTCGTTATGACAGAGAAAAACAGCGAGTCATTTTTATGCTGGATGGTTGTGACGATCCACAATGTGAACCCTTACAACGATTTAAAGAGAATTACACACGTATTAAGTAATGAGGTGGCAAGATGAGTTTATTATTACTAAAAAGTCGCCCTTTAGTCGTTATTCCTGAATTAGCGGTACGCCTTGGTTTAAATGAGGCGATGCTGTTACAGCAAATTCAATATTGGCTAACTGAAACTACTTCAGGTGTTGAATATGACGGCTCACGCTGGATTTATAACACAGTCGAAGAGTGGAAGAATCAATTTCCTTTTTTCTCTGAATCAACGATTAAACGTGCTTTTACTAATTTAAAAAAGCAGGGCGTTTTACGCATCGAGCAAATCAATAAATCTAACCATGACCGTACTAATTATTATGCGATTAATTACGATCACCACTTGCTGACCGATGAGGTCAATATGACCCAATCGAACGGTGATAACTCATCTAATCGAACAGTTCAAAATGACCTTATCGATAAGCGCAAATTGAAACCTTCAAACAGTTCAAAATGCGCTGTTCTGAACGGGTCAAAATGGTCTGTTCTTACAGAGAATACAACAGAGATTACTTCAGAGAGTACAACAGAAACAGATCATTCGTCGCAGAATTCTGGCGAATCCAGCGACCAGCCGAAAAATGATTTTTTAACTCGTTATCCCGAAGCAGTGATTTACAGCCCTAATGGTCAGAAATGGGGCGATGAAGGTGATTTGAAAACGGCGAAATGGATGTTTGGTCGTGTTAAAAAACTGAATCCATCTGCGCTAGAGCCTACTTGGTATGACTGGGCGAACGATATTCGTTTGATGCGCCAAATCGATGGACGTACCCATGAACAAATTTGTGCCTTGTTCGATTGGGCCAACAAAGATTCATTCTGGCACCAAAATATTTTAAGCCCTCGTAAATTACGTAAACATTTTGATGAGCTGACCGTTCGTAGCCAAGAGCCAAAGAACGAGCCAAAGGTTCAAGTTGATACTGTTGAGCGTGACAGTGCTTTCTCTCGCTTAATTGGCTCTCGTTCTAAACCTCAAAATCGTATTGAAGAGATCGCACTTGAATTAGCGGGTAAGACAGGCATTCGTCGTATGAGTGAGTTCTCTGGTCGTCAAGCATGGAGCAGCATTTGGAAACAAGCGACTGAAATGTCACAGGAGGCTCAGTAATGCTAACTAAATACATTTTGTTTGTTGGGTTTTGGTTTGTAGTGACATTATTGATTGGCTTATGGGGGACTTATGCCTGAACTCATGCTCACGTTGCCATTTCCACCTAGTGTGAACACCTATTGGAGAAACACAAAGAGAGGAACCTTAGTTAGTGCAAAAGGGCGAGCCTTTAGAGCAAATGCGATTGCAGCAGTCTATGAACAATTAAAGCGTAGACCTAAAGCTATTGAGAGTGATTTGTTTCAGTGAAATTATATCCACCAACTAAGCAAGCTAGAGATATTGATAATTTCTTAAAAGCACCTTTTGATGCGCTTACTCATGCGGGTGTATGGGGCGATGATAAACAGATTAAAAAAATGGATGTTGAATGGATGGACGTTATTAAAGGCGGGAAGCTTGAAATAACCATTCGTCAGCATAGTAAAAGAGTGATGTACGGTCACGAGTAAAAGTGGAGAGAAATAACATGAATGGATTAATTGTTATTGATGAAATTTCGACCGCTCCTGAGATCACAGGAGCGCCTATTGCTACTGCTAGAGGCTGTCCGTTTGGGAAGAACATGACCAGTCCTAATAATCCTCGCGAAACCCAACCGCATTTCTTTGAGAGTAAAACGGATGAGCTGATCCGCATGGTGATGCTGAATAAACAGGTGAGTGCATGAAATTATTATTAACTCCCTACATTCAACCTGAACTGGGTGTTGTATTACTTAAACCAGGCGCTGAGTTACTCGAGCAATTTAAGAAGCACCACCGTGTGATCATCAGTGATGTGCCAAAAAGCTTAGATGTGTTGCCCTCAGGTGCATTAACAGGTGATGAACAGCCAATTTTAAACAATAAGCACATCGTCCAATTTCTCAATAACAAAAAAGTGATCCACACCATCGATAAAGTATCACCGATGGATACGTGGGTTATCCGTCATATTCAATGCTGTCAGATTGATAACGATGAAGATAATTATCATCACCATGAGTTAGTGACGACCTTTCACGAGGCAGGCGTGATCCGCACCTGTTGGCATCATGATAACCATATTCGTCATTCATCTGCAGGGTGGGTTGCTGAATTAGCTCATAAAAATCGTATTAATTGGATGTTAGATACTATTCGTTTTCGGTTGAGATTAGATAGTGGCCACCAGCTAACGATACCTGATTTTTTCTCATTTGCAGTAATGCATAGCTTGGTTGATGAATTACCCGAAGCAATATTACGCCAGATTTTAAATTGGTCAGATAAACAAGAAGAACGCAGAGTTCACGGTGGTTTTCCTGAGGCAGATATTATTCCAAGCAACGTAACCGCATTATCTGTAATGAATGAGCGTCTAGATGCGATAAAGCCGGTTATTAAAGTTGTTATAGATCCAGAGCCACCAGCGTCATTTCTTCTTAAACCAAAAATGCAACGTTGGGAAAATATCAACTGGCTCCAATGGGTGAAAACTCAACCGTGTTGCGTGTGTGGGCAACAGGCTGATGATCCGCACCACATCATAGGTCATGGTATGGGTGGTATGGGTACTAAGGCTCACGACTTATTCACTATTCCATTATGCCGCATTCACCATGACGAGCTACACCGTGACCCAAAACAATGGGAAGCCACTCACGGTAATCAACTCGAATTGTTATTTCATTTTTTAAACCGTTCATTAGGTATCGGTGCATTTATTTAACGTGTGTACGGCACGAGGAGTATTAGCATGAAACTAGAGTCAGCATTAAAACAATTTTATCCAAAGTCACCGATGATCACCGATACGTCAAACTGTACAGATCCCGACAGAATGAAGGGGATGGATACCGCAGGAGCACTTGGCATGACGGAACATCGCGCCAAATTTGGTATGTCTGCGTTTTTTGCTAAGAATGACGTGAGCGAAGAGGATAAGTCCAACGCCGTTGGACAATTAACAAAATACGCATTAAAAGTAACGCCACGGCTGGTAGCTAAGTCAGCAGGTAATAAACTAGGTTACTGTTTGGTTATTTTATCAAAGATGGCGTTTGAAGATTATTCTCGTTCAGCAGGTTCGGTTTGTGAATGTCAAGCATGCAAAGGTAAAGGTGTGATTTACAATTGTAAAAATGTTATTAAGCATTCAGGCATTATCAATTTTAATGGCGATGTTATTGTTGAACCTAAAGTAAAAAATGAGCTTGTTGGGGAGTTGTGCCAAATCTGCAATGGAAAGGGAAAGTTAACTTATCGCTGTCGCTGTAAAGGGCGCGGAAAGGTTTTAGATGATGAGCAAACAGAGCTACAAGGTGGTGTACCTGTATTTAAAGATTGCCCACGCTGTACTGGTAGAGGGTACAAGAGAATGCCATCTTCAGTCGCATATCAAGCAATAAGACACATAGTGCCTGAGCTAACACAACCCACATGGTCTCGTAACTGGAAGCCGTTCTATGAGAAGTTAATCAGCAAATGTTTTAGTGAAGAGAGTAGCGCAGATGCAATATTCAACAAGGTTACAAAATAACTGGTTAGATAAACAGTTAAAAGTTGCATTTTGAATAAGGTTGCCTTATCATCTCTAAATAGTGGGCGACTTATTACTTACCACACTGAATTTTATCAAGACCTCGCTTCGGCGGGGTTTTTTGTTATTAAAAAGAAGATAAGACTTGCTGTTCTATTTGGTCAGAGTTACATGTGTAGTTATGCACAATAACTAACCAAAGGTATAAAATATCATGTTAAAACAGAGTGATATGACAACGCAGGCAAGTTGTGTACTTGAAACAATTTCAAAAAGTGATTGGCAAACAGTACAAGTAATTTCAAATCAAACTGGGCTAAGTAATGAAAATTGTGAGTTTCTATTAACTCAGTTTGAAATAGCAGGGTTTGTCGCAAAGCAAGGAAATAGCTATATGCGTACAGCCTAAAAATATAAAGAATTTATAAAGCTGGTGGCTTAACAGTCATCGGCTTTTTTATTGCGTAGAAAAGGACTTCTGATGCAACTATTTAACGACGACGCACTCTCTGTGTTGAAAACACTACCCGAAAATAGCATTGATTTAATTGCGACTGATCCACCGTATTTCAGAGTGAAATCGTGTGCATGGGATAATCAGTGGGATAGTGTTGAGGCTTATTTATCGTGGCTTGATAGTGTTCTTGCTGAATTTTGGCGGGTATTAAAACCCAATGGCAGTTTGTATTTATTCTGTGGATCTAAACTTGCGTCAGATACTGAATTGCTTGTTCGTGGGCGATTTAATGTATTAAGCCATATCATTTGGGCTAAACAATCAGGACCATGGCGACGACAAAATAAAGAAAGCCTCCGTGCCTTTTTTCCTTCAACAGAACGAATTCTCTTTGCTGAACATTATCAAAAGCCAGTCACGGCTAAAGGTTCTGAATTTTCTTTAAAATGCAAAGAGCTAAAGCAGAACGTATTTAAGCCTCTGATTGATTATTTTAGAAATGCTCGTTTATCACTGCAGGTGAGTGCAAAAGAAATAGACCAAACAACAGGTAAGCAAATGTGCAGTCATTGGTTCAGTAATAGTCAGTGGCAATTACCTAGCGAAGAAGATTATAAAAAGTTACAAGCACTGTTTACACGCATTGCTGATAAACAAGAAAAACTATCACCGTTATCTCGTCACTTTAGTGAGTTAGAACGAGAACAACTCACTTTACAAAAAGACTACCAAGAGTTAATAAAAGAATATGGTTTATTGAGACGACCATTCTTTGTGACTGCAGATGTTCCTTACACCGATGTGTGGACTTATCCTCCTGTTCAATATTACCCCGGTAAACACCCTTGCGAGAAACCATCAGACATGATGGAACACATTATTCGTTCTAGCAGTCGTGAGGGAGATCTGGTTGCTGATTTCTTTATGGGATCAGGCGCAACTCTGAAAGCAGCATTAAAACTTAATCGAAAGGTTTTAGGTGTTGAGCTTGAGAAAGAGCGCTTTGAACAAACAGAGCAAGAAATAAAAACGAACTTGTAAGAGTTACTTACAAGCTCAACTATCCGGTAATTCCGGATGGTTCACATTGTTTCGTTTAGAGGCTGATATGACGATTAATAATTTAAAAGCAATCAATGATCGGTATATAGCCGAAGAGCGGAGAAAGGCAGTTATTGAAAGAGCAAAAATAAAAGCGAATGTTTATGAGTCTGCTAAAAGATTATTTCAGCTTGCAGAAGATAATGATTATGTGAAACGTAGTGATGGTTATATTGATGTAATTCTAACAGGTTGCAATGTTAATATTTTTCTCAACCTAATTAATGGTAGCGGGTTGTTTAAATGCTGTGGCAGTAAAATATACCAACACATGTTCTGCAATAAACTCATTATGCATGAAAAACTAAATCACATGGGTGGAGTTAATTTCGCCAGAATTATCCTTTCCTAATACGCAGACCACAGTATCAATCACACACTAATCACTTCACACAAGAGCTGTGTGTCTGCACCTTTTTAACCAAATAACAGGACTACACACATGAATGAGCCGTTAACGGGCACTACAACAGCATCGCTAGCGGGCGTTTCAATTGTAGGTCTGTTTGCTGGTATGGACGCTGGCGTTGTTATTGGGGCGTTTGCGGGAGCAGTTATTTTTGTTTTATCTGCTCATGATATTCGTCTATTAAAGCGTTGGACTTATTTTGCAGTTGCTTTCCTTATTGGTATTTATGGCGCTGATTTTATGTCGGGTATTCTCAGCGATATAACCGGTGGTCGTGATGTTGATAAGTCAGTAGGGGCAATGTTTTCGTCAGCAGGGCTGGTGGGTGTTTTAGTCTCAATATCAAAGCCGGGTGCAATGACTGACGGAATAAATAAATTTATTAATAATCTGATAGATAAATTCAGAGGAGGTGGCAGATGACCATCTCAATGTTTTGGATTTACATCAATTTCTTTTCTTGTTTACTCGCAGTCATTCGACTCATTAATTATCGACGTAATGGTGCTCAATATAAATTCGGAGCGTCATTTATTGCGTGGGTATTAATTATCCTATTGGGTTCGGTACCACTGCGGATCTTAACAGATGATTATTCTCATGCTGATCCATTTGAAGTCGGCATTAATTTATCACTATGCGTACTCATCTTATTGAGTCGTGGAAACATAATGCAAATATTCAGAGGTGTCAGACATGGCAAAGATAGCTCGCGGTGAGCGCAATAACAATCCGGGTAATATTGACTATAACCCCCGTAATAAATGGAAAGGTTTGGTTGGTATTGAAACAGGAGTGCCTAACCCTCGATTCTGTGTCTTTGAGTCGCCAGAATACGGCATCCGAGCAATTTATAAATTAACCCAAACCTATCAACGTAAATATGGTTTGAACTCAGTATCAGCAATCATTAATAAGTATGCACCGCCAGTTGAGAACAACACGAATGGCTACATTATCCGTGCATCAAAAGAGATTGGTGTTGGTATTAATGACAAGATAGATACTGAATCAAAACAGGTTGCTATCTCTTTAGCAAAAGCAATCGTGGGTGTTGAGTTAGGCTATCAGCCTTACGCAGATAAGGTTTATGAAGATGCCTGGTTATTGCTATGAGTAAATATATCCCATGGTTTTTTCTCATATTTTTAAGTGCTTTATTAATGGCATTAAGTTTATCAAATGCAAAAATAAAAACGCTAAGTAACGAGAATGAATTACTCAGTAAGGATTTGTCTGAGCAAATTAATATTAATAGCAATTATAAAGAGCGCATTGATAAGTTAAATAAACTCGATAGTGATCATCAGCAGGAGCTTTCTAATGCAAAAAAAGAAATTGATCAGTTGCGTGATATTAGCGAGCGTAATCCTGAACGGGTGTACATCAAAGCCGAGTGTCCAAAGAGCGCCAGCAATCCCGCCACCAGCATGGATGATGCAACCACCGCCCGACCTACTGACACCGCTATCAGAAATTATTGGTTACTCAGAGAGCGAATTACAGAATCAGAGCAAATAATTAAAGGGTTGCAGGATTACATTAGAACTGAGTGTGTAAATTAAAAAAGCCCATGTGAGGTATGGGCTGAAAAGTAAGGTATCGAACCAGAGGAGAGGATTGTTGTTATAGGAGTAGAAATAGTATAACGAGAAAGCTATCGTTTGTCTTTGAGTTACCTCAATAAAAAATGCGCCCACATAGAAATGGAGCGCAAAATAAAATAGGCAAGAAATTTATATACAATAATGGCTAATCAAATGACTCTATAGGTAAAGTCAAATGTCATAAATAGGATATACATGGGCGAGATATTAAATAATGATATCAGTCAAAGTTTATTGATTGTTTGCCATCAAATGGAGTTAAAAAAAGCCCAGCATGGGTATGTGGGCAAGACTGACAAGATATCAATTAAAGTATAGCGATAGCTACTTAGTATAGCTTAAGTAGGTATATATACTAGATTGATAATTCTGATTAACCTATCTCTTACCTAAATAAAAAAAGCAAGATAAAAATAACTCTGTGAGTTTGGGCTCCCGCAGGGATTTCACTAGTATATGTGAAAACAATAGATTACCAATATATCTTCATTCAATCTGTTAATAATCAATGTAAGTTTTTAGAAAACAATCGTCTCGCAATAGCGGGACTTTTTAATGCGTTGCGTTGTCGCCGTCTCCTATGTTAGCCATGACCTGTTTTATTCTCGACAGAGAGCGCATAGTGAGAATCAAAAACAACGAATACCACCATTTTGTTATTTTTCGGTCATTATCAGCAACGTCAGCTGTAGGTAGAAGAAACGGCGTGACTATGGAGAGACATAAACATATTTAATTCTACAAACGTCATTCATTGAGTGGCGTTGATAGAGTTTATTAGATAGCCATCAGTTAATAGCTGATGGTTTTTTATTGGAGAACACAATGTCAGATAACACTATTCAATTAAAAGTTTCAGTAGATACCACTGAGTTAGATAAGTTAGAAGAGCAACTCACTCGCATTAAGCAACTGATGCAAGATGTGGGTGTGAGGCCTAAATCAATTCCACCTTTCTTCTTTCAATCTTCTGGCGAATTTTTTATTAAAGATGCCTTTATTAATTCGGCTGAGTTCAAAGGTGTGCTTGTCGGTAATAAGTCAGAGCTAGATACCAAGGATCAGCCTGATAATGATGTGATAAGCCAAATAAAGCAGAACGCTATCGCTATTGCTGAACTTGACAGAGCCGTGCAAGCCAACCGTAAAGCATATGCTGATGCTGTCAACAGAACGTGGTGCAGTCAGAAGTAAAGGTGAGAAATCCCGCCTTTAAAATCAATGAGGATTATTCGCCTCTTTAGATTACAGGAGATCACATGCCACCTCGCATACCTCGCGCATGTCGTAAACAGGGATGTGCTAAGACAACAACAGAACGTAACGGTTACTGTGAAGACCATCAGAATCTAGGGTGGGAAACCCACCAGCGCGGTAAGTCTCGTCATCAACGTGGTTACGGTACCCAATGGGATAAGCTACGAGCACGCATACTCAAGCGTGATAAGTATCTGTGTCAGGAGTGTCTGAGAGCAGGGCGAGCCACTGAAGCGAAAACAGTTGATCACATCACTGCTAAAGCACATGGGGGTACCGATGCAGAAGAGAACCTGCAGTCGTTATGTATTCTATGTCATAGAACTAAGACAGCAAAGGAAGGGAAATAATGACACTACCTGATTTACCATCAGCTCAGAATGAATACCAAGCAACATTATTTGCGAAGGCTTATGCAGATAGCATTAAAACATACTCTCGGTTAATGGAGCTAAAACGTAAACGGATAGAAGCACAAGAAGAGTCAGCGCCTGAATGGTTCTTGCGTATGGTAGATATCGACATAGATTACATACTTTTTCGTATAGAACAGCTTGAACACTGGGGATGTGATGATGATCCTAGAGCGCTTGCATCAAATATTGAACAGCGTATTCGCATTGTTTTTGATATGGTATCTAACTTTTTAAAACCATCAAGGATGCTATGGGGAAGCGTTAAACGAACAGAGGCTTGGCTTGCTGAGTCGGTTAAAGCTGACCCCCTTAAAGGGAATAATTCCGTAGCGTAAAGCAACCCTATTATTCATAGGGGAGGGGCGGGTAAAATGTCTACCACTTTCGCCTTATAGGACCGCCCCCTTAAGTCAATTTTTATACCCGCGAAAAATGAAATTAAAACTGGCTAATTGTTTAGCCATATTTATGCATCGGATCCTGAATTATTTGGAGGTTTATTTATGGCTGGCACTCCGGGCAAATCTGGTCGTCGCCCGAAGCCTACCGCCAGAAAAGAATTGGCCGGTAATCCAGGGAAACGAGCGCTCAATAAAGACGAGCCGGTGTTCACACCATTAAAAGGTGTGACGCCACCAGATTGGTTTACTGAAAACAAACTAGAGCTTGCTGTTGTTATGTGGGAAGTCACGATCAAGGAGCTTTGTGGTCAAGGCATATTATGTATTACTGATCTCGCTGTGCTTGAACGTTGGTGTGTCGCCTATCATATTTGGCGTAATGCGGTAATTGCGATCATGCGTGATGGTACTCGCTTAATTGGCGCCACGGGAGGGCCAATAAAAAATCCTGATTTAACGACAAAAAAAGAACAAGAAAGTGAAATGGATCGTACGGGCGCAATGCTGGGTTTAGATCCGAGTAGTCGTCAGCGATTAATTGGTCTTGCGGGGCAAAAAAAGCAAGATAACCCCTTTATGAGGATTATTTCATCATGAGCCGTAAATCTTACCCAAACGTCAATGCGGCAAATCAATATGCGCGTGATGTGGTGCGTGGCAAGATTGTGGCATGTCAGTATGTGATTGATGCCTGCCAGCGACATATTGATGATATGGCGCAAGAGAAATCGCGAAAATTTCGCTATCGATTTGATAAGGATTTAGCAGAGCAAGCTGCAAAGTTTATTCAGTTATTGCCCCACACCAAAGGTGAGTGGGCATTTAAACGAATGCCTATTACGCTTGAACCTTGGCAGCTATTTATCGTTTGTAGTGCATTTGGGTGGGTTCAAAAAGGAACAAAACTTCGTCGCTTTCGTGAAGTGTATACCGAAATTCCGCGTAAAAATGGGAAATCAGCTATTTCCGCAGGCGTTGCGCTGTATTGCTTTACTTGTGATAACGAATTTGGTGCGGAGGTTTATTCTGGTGCTACGACAGAAAAACAAGCATGGGAAGTATTTAGACCAGCTAAGTTGATGTGTAAGCGCACTCCGTTGTTAACCGAGGCATTTGGCATTGAGGTTAATGCAAAAAACATGAATCGCCCTGAAGATGGGGCGCGTTTTGAACCGCTGATTGGTGACCCAGGTGATGGTCAGTCTCCACATTGTGCAATCGTGGATGAATACCATGAGCATGATAGTGACTCCCTTTACACAACGATGCTAACCGGAATGGGTGCAAGACGTCAGCCGTTGATGTGGGCTATCACAACGGCGGGTTATAATATCGAAGGGCCTTGTTACGATAAGCGCCGTGAAGTGATCGAAATGCTCAATGGAACAGTGCCTAATGATGAATTATTTGGTGTCATTTATACCGTTGATGAAAAAGATGATTGGACTGATCCGAATACACTGAAGAAAGCTAATCCCAATATGGGGGTTTCTGTTTATAGTGAGTTTCTTATTAGTCAGCAAAATAGAGCTAAAAATAACCCTCGATTAGCCAGTATTTTCAAAACTAAACATTTAAATATTTGGGTTTCTGCTCGTTCGGCTTTCTTTAATATGTTGAGTTGGCGAGCGTGTGAAGATAAAACACTCACGTTAGAGATGTTTGAAGGTCAGTCTTGCTATCAAGCTCTTGACTTAGCTAGAAAAATCGATATGAATTCGCGGGTAAAGTTGTTTACTCGTGAAATAGAAGGCAAACGTCATTATTACTGCATTTCACCCAGTTTTTATGTGCCCTACAATGCAGTTTTTAGTGCCGATATTGAAAATCAGCGTACTGCAGAGCGATTTAAAAAATGGGTAGAAACAAAACATTTAACCCTCACTGATGGCGCGGAGATTGATTACCGCGTTATTTTGGAAGATGCAATAGCAGATAACCTCAATACACCCATTAGTGAAAGCCCAATTGACCCTCATGGAGCAACTAACTTATCGCATCAGTTAGCCGATGAAGGGCTAAACCCTATCACAATCGTTCAAAACTACACAAATATGTCGGATCCAATGAAAGAGCTTGAAGCTGCAATTGCTTCTGGGCGCTTTCATCATGATGGTAATCCGATTATGACATGGTGTATGGGGAATGTGGTTGGTAAATATCTACCAGGTAATGACGATGTGGTGAGGCCCATTAAAGAGCAGAACGAGAACAAAATTGACGGTGCAGTTGCATTAATTATGGCAATTGGGCGAGCAATGCTACATGAAGAGCGTGACTTCCTTTCCTCTTTAGATCCTAACGAAGACCTTTTATTCCTATGAAAAACTTATTACTTGATATCACTGCACTGGCTGGTGTTGGTGCGGTTATGGCGGGGTGTTATCTAAAATATGGTGTTGCTAACACGCTGATTATCGGTGGTTGCATTGCAATAACCTATGCCTTGGCGGTAGCTATGAGGGGGAAACGTGTTAATTGATGCTCTATTTCGCAACGACTCATCCAGTTTAGAGAACCCTAACACACCGATTACGGCTGACTCTATTGATAATGACGGATTATTTACGGCTGATGTATATGTTAGCCCTGAAACATCCATGAAATTAGCCGCAGTCTATGCCTGTATTTATGTGCTTTCATCGTCTATTGCCCAGATGCCACTGCATGTAATGCGAAAGTCGGGTAATAGAGTAGAAACTGCGCGTGATCATCCTTTGTTTTATTTAGTTCATGATGAGCCTAACGAGTGGCAAACCAGTTATAAGTGGCGCGAAACAAAAGAGCGTCATGTGTTGGGTTGGGGAAATGGTTATACCCAAGTTATTCGTAACCGAAAAGGCGAGGTGACAAACCTAGAAGCCTGTATGCCGTGGGAAACCACACTGCTTAATACCGGTGGTCGATACACTTACGGCGTTTATAACGAATTGGGTAACTTTGCTATTAGCCCCGATGACATGATCCATATTCGGGCGTTAGGGAATAATCAAAGAATGGGGATCAGCCCAATCATTCAACATGCGGAAACCATCGGCATGGGTATGTCCGGGCAGAAATACACAAGTTCGTTTTTCGGTGGTAATGCTCGTCCGGCAGGTATCGTCTCAGTGAAGGGTGATTTACAGAAAGACGGCTGGGAGCGACTGAAAGATATGTGGCAAAAAGCTTCCCGAATGTTACGAAGTCAAGAAAATAAAACCATGCTTTTACCTGCCGATCTGGATTACAAGGCGCTGACGGTTTCTCCTGTTGATGCTCAATTGATTGATATGTTGAAACTGAATCGCTCAATGATTGCAGGGATCTTCAATGTGCCAGCTCACATGATTAACGACCTCGAAAAAGCCACTTTCTCAAACATCTCAGAACAATCCATTCAGTTTGTACGGCATACCATCATGCCATGGGTAGTGAACTGGGAGCAGGAATTAAATCGACGCTTGTTTACTCGACAAGAGCGAGTGGCCGGCTTTTATGTGCGATTTAATTTAGCGGGGTTGTTGCGAGGGACACCGAAAGAGCGAGCCGATTTTTATCATTTTGCCATTACAGATGGTTGGATGAGTCGTAATGAGGCGCGTGCCTTTGAGGATATGAATCCTGTTGATGGCCTTGATGAAATGTTAGTGAGCGTCAATGCCACTCAGCCCGCAGGGGGAAAAACAGAAGAATCGAAAGGGGATAACGATGAGCAGTGAAAAAGAAACACGATGTTATGTCGGTGAGGTTCGGGCGGAAGCAGGAGAAGAAAATAAACCGACACATATCGTGGGTTTAGGCTCTGTTTTCGATTCCCGATCTGAGCTTATTTATGGGTTCCGTGAAATCATTAAACCGGGCGCATTTGATGATGTACTCAATGATGATGTGCGCGGGTTATTTAATCACGATCCAAATTATATTTTAGGGCGAACAACCGCAGGCACATTATCGCTTAGCGTCAATGAACGTGGGCTTGTTTACGATATTACGGCACCTGATACACAAACCATTCGTGATTTAGTGTTGGCACCGATGCAACGTGGCGATATCAATCAAAGTTCTTTTGCCTTTCGTGTCGCGCGGGATGGTGAAGACTGGTACCAAGATGATGAAGGTGTCGTTATTCGTGAGATAACACGATTTTCTCGACTCTATGATGTTAGCCCTGTCACCTATCCGGCGTATCAAGATGCAGACTCTGCGGTTCGCTCAATGAATGCATGGAAAGAAGCCAGAGACAGTGGCGATCTCCAAAAAGCAATTAATCAAAAATTGGCGCGTGAGCGTCTTATGACTTTACTCAATGCATAAGGTAATACTATGACTATGAAGCTTCATGAATTAAAACAAAAACGTAACACTATCGCGATTGATATGCGCGCCATTCACGAAAAAGTGGGTGATGGTGTGATGACTGAAGAGCAACGCACTCAATGGAATAAAGCGCAAACTGAACTTGAAAATTTAGATGCTCAGATTCAGCGTGAAGAGCAACTACGCTCATTAGATCAAGATTTGGTTGATGACAAAGAGAAAGAACAGCGTGGTCAACAACCGAATAACCCTGAAACAGAGCAAGCAGAGCGTCGCAATCAAGCGTTTGACCGCTTCCTGCGCTGTGGTTTTGGTGAACTTACTGCTGAAGAGCGTCAAGCGGTAAAAGAGATCCGCGCTCAAGGCACCTCACCTGATGAAAAAGGGGGTTACACTGTTCCTACTCAGATGTTAAATAAGATTGTTGATCAAATGAAAGCCTATGGTGGTATCGCAAGTGTGGCTCAAATTTTATCAACTGCCACCGGTCAAGATATTACGTGGTCAACATCTGATGGTACTAATGAAGAAGGTGAATTACTGGGCGAAAATACCGCAGCAGGTGAGCAAGATGTTGAGTTTGGCACCGCCATTTTAGGGGCCAAAAAATTAACATCGAAAATCATCCGTGTATCCAATGAGCTACTGCAAGATAGTGGTGTGGATATTCAAGCCTATTTGGCTTCGCGTATTGCTCAACGCATTGGTCGTGGTGAAGCAAAATACTTAATTAAAGGTACTGGTACAGGAACACCTCAACAGCCTTCAGGTTTGGAAACTGCGGTGACAGGCACGGTTGAGGCATCAGGTGCATCATTAAACTGGAAAGATATTGCCGAATTAGAGCATGCGATTGATCCTGCTTACCGCAATAGCCCTAAATTCCGTCTTGCCTTTAATGATGATACGTTGAAAAACCTAAAATTAATGGAGGATGCGCAAAAGCGTCCTTTATGGCTTCCGTCTATTTCAGGTGTTGCACCGGCACAAATTTTAGGTATGCAATATGTTGTGGATCAGGCCATCGACAAAATGGAAGCGGGTAAAAAATTCATCTTCTGTGGTGACTTTGA
Source organism: Proteus genomosp. 6 (assembly GCF_040139785.1). Lineage (NCBI taxonomy): Bacteria > Pseudomonadati > Pseudomonadota > Gammaproteobacteria > Enterobacterales > Morganellaceae > Proteus > Proteus genomosp. 6. The sequence goes on from NZ_JBEEVJ010000012.1 coordinate 135,636, forward strand.
CCGCTTCATTTTACGCCGTGTTACCTACATGACGTTAAAACGTTTGGTTGAACGTTATGCTGATTATGACCAAACTGCGTTCTTAGCCTTCCATCGTTTTGACTGCGTACTTGAAGATACTTCTGCCATTAAAGCGCTGGTGGGTAAAAGCGCGACAAAATAGTTTTAAATAACACTGAGTCAATCAAGTACCGCTTAATTGCGGTTTTTTTGTGCCTGCGATCTGGATGGTCGCAGGTATTGGGGGATTTATGCCACTACCCACACTGGAAAAATTGAAGCGACAATGCCGTATTGATGATGACTACACGTTAGAAGATGAGTTATTAATACAATATCTTGGGGCATCGAAAAAACGAGCGGAAACCTATATCAATCGTACATTATATGAAAAAGATGTACCTGCAAATGATCCTGACGGTTTAATTATTACCTCTGATATTGAATTAGCGTTAATGATTGCAGTGAGCTATTTCTATGAATACAGAGAAAGCGCGTCGATACCTTCTGCATTCTATGCCCTACTCGATCCTTACCGTTATATCAATTTATAAGGTGTGTTATGAAAATAGGTAAGCTTCGACATCGTGTTACTTTTCAAAGATACGTATCAGAGCGGTTACCATCAGGCCAACCTCACAACAAATGGATTGATATTGCGACAACGTGGTGCGAAGTAAAACATCTTTCTGGTCGTGAGCTGATATCCGCTAATGCTGAAATGTCAGAGGTTACGGTTAGAGTGTGGATGCGTTATCGACCCGATATTAACAGTACCTGCAGAATGGTTTGGCGTGAGCAAATTTATGATATTCAGTCAGTCATCCCTGATGAGAAATTGACTCGATTAGAATTGCTATGCAAACAAGGAGTTAAACAATCATGAACTTGGATTTCTCCGATCTACTCGATTTATCAAGAGAGTTAGATGTTTTAAGTCGAGCTGAAAGTCATCAAGCGATGCGAAAAGCAACCAATGCGGCCGCAACGTTATTACGTGATGAAATCAGAACATCCGCACCACGAAAAACGGGAAAATTAGCACGAAATATAGTGACCCGTAATCACAGAATGCGCAATAAAGGCGAGGTTTCTTCGGGCGTTTATGTTCGAGGGAGTAACGCATCAGGCACAAACAGTGATACATCCATGAAAAGTGATCATCCTAACAATGCCTTTTATTGGCGCTTTCTTGAAGAGGGTACTTCTAAAATGGCGCCAAGGCCTTTTATACGTCCCACTTTTGATCGTGAATCGGATAAGGCAGCCAATTTAGCTATTAGCGAATTAAATAGAGCGATTGATGAGGCGCTAGGAAAATGACAGAGGCGGATATCTACGCAATTTTATCACCCGTATTACCTGATAAAGTTTTTCCGTATGTTGCTCCACAATCAAGCCCTGCAATAACAGCGCCTTGGTGTGCCTTCTCTTTGTACGATGTCAAAGGCGATGTACTGAAAGGGCGAGCCGAAACGATGACGAATATTCAGGTTGATGTTTATGCCGATACGATTGATGAGGCGAGAACGCTTCGCTTGTTATTTGCTAATGCCTTAACAAAATTAAGCCCTGTTGAAATTTCAGAGAAACAAGACTACGAGCCAGATACAGGATTGTTTAGAGCAACATTTGAGTGCCAAGTTTGGCAATAGCATCGCCTTATTATTCACACTAAAGCCACCTTCGGGTGGTTTTTTTATGCCAATAGGAAATGATCATGTCTAGTAAATATGAAAAAACACAAGGCACTAAAATCAGTGTCTCGAAATTACCCGCAACTGAAGTTAACCCTGCTGATGCGGTATTTTTAGGGATTTCTTGTTCAACAAAAGAAATCAGTTATACCGGTGGGCAGAAATCAGATATTGATGTCACCACGCTCTGCTCTGAGGAGCAAGAAGTTACCAATGGATTATCCGCACCTGCAGAACTCACCATTAATGGTAATTTCACCGATGATGAAGGACAAGAAACATTACGTACCGCGTATGAAAATGATGAAGTTCATGCCTTTAAAGTGGAGTTCCCTTCGGGGATTGGCTATGCCTTTTTAGCCGAGGTACGTCAAAACAGTTGGAGTGTTTCTACTTCGGGTGTGGTTTCCGCTTCATTTACCCTACGTTTAAAAGGTAAATCTAAGCCGATTAAAAACGGGACTGTTAATTTAAATAAAGGTAGCGA